>NZ_JH815204.1:681680-970813 GCF_000296465.1 Barnesiella intestinihominis YIT 11860 | reverse complement strand
CCGCCCGATAAAGGCGGAATCGGGGGATCTTGCTTGTATTCTAACCCCTTCGCCCTATGGGCACTCCCCCTATATTCCTTGTAGGAACACAGGGGGAGAGGTTGAGATGTATTTCTCTTTCGCTTCTGCTCCGATTTTATGAGCCACACCCCGCAATGCTGCGGAGCACGACAAGGGAGGAGTTTAGAAGTGGCCCTCTATTCATTTTTTTTTGAATTAGAATATTTTAGTTGATTCACCAAAGGACCTTCGGAAATATTTCCGTCCATATTATATTGACTCAAAAATAGGAGATGATTGTCTTGGTTAAAACACTTTGATTCGAGTTTATGAATTGTTTCACGTAATTTATCGTACTTATTAAAATTAGATCCTAAGCAAATGTACAAAATACAATTTTTTATTGATAAAAATTGTATTTCAGGTATATTTAAAATAAAAAGTCTTCGTTCGTGTTCTTGTTCCCAATCAATATGTTTTTTATAAAAAATGTCTTTGTAGTGACATTTTAGAAGTTCTTCCGGGGAACTGTATATAGGATTAGGCTTTGATATATTGTATAGCTTGTCTGTATATTCGATATTTTCTATTTTATAGAATGTCGTTTTTAGGATATTTTCGTTTTGTTTTAGGAAAAGATTTTCATTTATAATAATACAAGCTCCGGTGCTATTTTGAGCATATTGAGCCCACATGCGAGGATGGTTGATTCCGCTGAGAAGTCGATGTTTATACAAGTAGTCTTGAGAAAAGCAAAGTATCTTACAGTGGTTCTTTATATAATTCTTCGTTTGGGCTAATCTTCGTCCGTTGATGAAATAGTAGTGTGGTATATTATTTTCGTTTAAATCGTTAAGTTTTTTAAAATCGGATAATTTTAAACTCATGGTTTCTAAAATACGGATTAAGTTTTCCGATGATGTAAAATGATAGAGGTATTCGTTATTAATCATAGGAGATTTATACGATTATTAATTTGAATAGTAGAATTTTAATGTGGTTAATTATTTCATCAATCGTTTAAGCCATTTGAGTTTGTCGGCATATGGCGGGAATTTGAAATTGGGATAGAGGTGCAGAGAGGAGTTGACGATGCTGCGGCAATGACTGAATGTCTCGAAACTTTCGCGGCCGTGGTAGGCTCCCATTCCGCTGTTCCCGATTCCTCCGAAGGGGAGGTTTCCGTTGGCGGTTTGTACGATGGTGTCGTTGATACAGGCTCCGCCCGATGTGGTGTGTTGTATCATGTAGCGTGCCCGTTTTTTGCTGCGGGTAAAGTAGTAGAGGGCGAGGGGTTTTTCCCTGTCGTTGACGTATTCGACACAGTCGTCGATGTCGTCGAACGGGAGTACGGGGAGTATGGGGCCGAAGATTTCGTCGGTGAGCAGGGGGGATTGCGGGGGTATGTCGGTGAGCAGCGTGGGGGCCATGTATCGGTCGGAGGGATCGTTTGTGCCTCCGCAAAGCATCGTGCCGTGCGAGAGGAGCGCCGACAGGCGGTCGAAATGCCGAGCATTGACGATACGGGGATAATCGGGGCTTTGTTGTGGATTTTCGCCGTATTGACGGGTGATTTCGTCACGAATATGTTCTGTGAGTTTGTCTTGGACTTTGCGATGTACCATGAGGTAGTCGGGGGCTACGCAGGTTTGTCCGCAGTTGAGGAACTTGCCCCATACGATGCGGCGTGCGGCGGCTTTCAAATCGGCATCGTCATCGACGATACAGGGACTTTTTCCTCCCAGTTCGAGTGTGACGGGGGTGAGGTGGCGAGATGCGGCTTGCATGACGTGACGCCCGTATTCGACACTTCCTGTGTAGAAGATGTAATCGAATCGTTCTTGCAGGAGTAGCTCGGTGGTTTCCCGATCGGCATCGGTAACGGCGATGTACTCTTCCTCGAAACATTCGTCGATAAGTTCTTGCAGAGCGGCTGCCGTACGGGGTGCTTCGCCCGATGGTTTGACGATGGCACAGTTACCGGCCGCTATGGCTCCGATAAGGGGGGATAAAGCTAATTGTAGCGGGTAATTCCACGGGGCAATGATGAGTGTACAACCGTATGGCTCGTAGTGAATGCGACTTTTCGAGCCGAAAAGAAAGAGGGGGGTGGGACGATGTCGGTCGCGAGCCCAGCTTTGCAAGTGATTTTTTGTCGTCCGTATTTCGTGAAGTAGGAATCCGATTTCGGTGGCATAGCTTTCGAATGCAGATTTTCCCAAGTCGGCATGCAGGGCTTCACCGAGTTGTTTTTCCCGACTAACGAGAGCTTCGGCCAAGCGGTCGAGAGCACATAGCCGGAATGGAATTTCTCGTGTGATGTGTTCGTTGAAGAATGCTTTTTGAAGTTTTACCAAACGGGTGTATTTATCATTTGTCATCATTCGATTTTTTTGATAAAGATAGCGAATTGTTTCGTAGGAAGGAAAATTCGGAACTGAATCTTTGAGGAGGTCGATTTTCTATGGTGTGACTCGATAAGCGTTTTCCGCTTTCTCTTACAGGTGGGAGAGGTTCGATAAAGGCGGAAGGAGGCAGGAGTTTGGATTTTTGTAAACTATTTCGAATTACGACCGTTATAATTTATTATCGAAAAAGGCGTTGTCTCGAAAATTTATTTCGATTGAACGATATAAATCAATTAAGAAGCTGTTTAACGTTATGTGTAAAGTTTTTTTTATTCGAAGTCGGCTTGTTGCGTCGGTATTGATTCTCCTTTGCGGAGGGGCTGTTTATGCCCAGCAACCGGCTACTCGTTATTTGTCTGACGACATACCGAAGGCGTGGACTCCCGATACATTGTTTTCGCAGCAGTTGCCTCCTGAGGATTTATGGTGGAGCGAATTTAACGATGCTTGTCTCGACACGTTGATTCAAGAGGCGGTGGACAGTAACCATAATTTGTTGGCGGCCGCTGATCGCATACGTATGGCCAGAGCGGCTTGGCGTATGGAACAGAGTGGTTTCTATCCGTCGGTGAATTTTTCGGCCGGTTGGACGAAGACCCGTAATAGCGGTTATCTGGGGCGAGAGGCTGCCGATAACACTTATTCCCAATATGCTTCGGGTGATTTGTCGGTGAGTTGGGAAATCGATTTGTTCGGTTCGATACGTCAGAGGGCCAAAGCGAAGAAAGAGTTGTTCCGTGCTTCCCGGGACGAATATAACGGGACGATGGTGTCTCTGTGTGCCCAAGTGGCGACTGCTTATATGACATTGCGCACGTATCAGCAACAGTATATCGTGGCCGAGAGCAATATCCAATCGCAACGGAGTATCCTGCATATTACGGAGGTGAGGTACGAGACCGGATTGGCGTCGCAACTCGACGTTTCGCAAGCCAAGACGGTTTATTTCAATACAAAGGCTTCTTTGCCGTCTCTTGAAGCGGGTATAGAGAAACAGATCAATATTATCGCTATTTTGTTGGGGAAGTATCCCGATGAGTTGCGTCCGATGCTTCGGACGACAAAGCCGTTGCCCGATTATCAGAGGTTAGTGGGTATAGGTATTCCCATGAATTTGCTCCGCCGCCGTCCTGATGTGAGGCAGGCCGAACGGACGGTAGCATCGTATGCGGCTTCGGTGGGTGCAGCCAAGTCTGATTTTATGCCGAAATTGTATTTGAACGGCAGTATCGGATTCGCTTCCAGAGATATGGACCATTTTTTCAATAAGAGGAGTGTGACCTATCAGTTGGCTCCTACGGTCTCGTGGCCTTTGTTTCAAGGGACACAGCGCATACAGGCTTTGGCATCGGCGAGGGCTCAGCTCGATAGCGGCATAGAGCAGTATAACCAAACCGTGTTGACGGCTGTCCAAGAGGTGGAGAATGCCATGAACAGTTATACGCATATCGTCAAACAAATTTCGATGTTGAAAGAGCTGGTGGCCGAGGGTGAAAAGACGTTGTCGCTCTCGCTCGACTTGTATAAGCGAGGCTTGTCGGGGTTCCAAAATGTACTCGATGCGCAGCGCTCATTGCTTTCGTATCAAAATTCTTATGTGTCGGCGCAGGGAAACGCCATCAATGCGCTTATTCTTTTATATCAATCGCTGGGTGGCGGTTGGATAGATTCGAGTCAACCCTAAAATTAAAATTCATATTTTATGAGACGTTTGTTTTCTTATATGCCGATAGTGGCTGTGGCTGTATTGTTTTCGCTTTTTTCCTGCCAATCGAAAAAGGGGGAGAAGCAAAGTGGCGATGTTCGGCTGCCCGAAATATCGGTGGCTTATCCGGCGGTCGATTCGGTGGTTTTGATAAAGAGTTATCCGGGTTACCTTACTTCGTTACAAACCGTCGATCTGGTGGCTCGTGTAAACGGATATCTGCAACAGGTGGCCTATACGCCGGGTGAGATCGTAAAGAAGGGACAGTTGCTTTTCGTTATCGAACCTTCGCAATACGAGGATGCCGTGGAACAGGCCGAGGCAGCGTTGAAAACGGCTCAGGCACAGTATGATTATGCAGAGAATAATTACACCCGAATGAAAGAGGCGGCGCAAAGCGATGCCATCAGTACGATCGATTTGATACAGGCGGAGTCGAAATTGGAACAAAGTAGGGCCTCTGTTCGGAATGCCGAGGCTGCGTTGTCGACGGCTCGCATACAGTTGGGGTATTGTTATGTGAAAGCCCCGTTCGAGGGCCGGATATCACGCAATTTGTACGATGTGGGTAATTATATCAGCGGGTCTTTGCAATCGACGAAGTTGGCGACTATTTATCAGGATAAGAAAATGTATGCCTATTTCAATATCGAGGATAATCAATATTTGAAAATGTTGCTGAACCAGAGCAAAGGTAAACATTCCGTACCGAGCGACCGTGTGGAGATTCTTTTTCAGGAGCCTACCAGCCGCAGTTATTACGGCAGACTCGATTATTTGTCGCCGAATGTGGACTTGTCGACGGGAACGCTTTCGATACGGGCCGAGGTGGATAATCCTGCCGGCGAGTTGAAGAGTGGTTTGTATATTTCTATCCGGTTGCCGTATGGTAGCCGCGAGCATGCGATATTGGTGAGGGAGGCTTCTATTGCCACAGACCAACTTGGCAAGTATATGTATGTGGTGAGCGATTCTAATGTGGTGGAATATCGCCCTGTGGAGACGGGACAGTTGGTTAACGATACTTTGAGAGTGATCGACAAGGGGATTTCACCTACCGATCGTTATGTTACAAAGGCTTTGTTGAAAGTGAGAGCGGGCATGCCGGTTCGTCCGGTTTTGGAAAAGAATTAATGGTTCCTAAAAATGAATGGGTATGATTTCGAAATTTTTTATTAACAGGCCTATTTTCGCTACGGTCATCGCCATTGTTATGGTGCTGGTGGGATTGGTTACCATCTATACGCTCCCGGTCGCCCAGTTTCCCGATATAACACCTCCTACGGTACAGGTGACCGCTGTATATCCCGGGGCGAGTGCCGAGACGGTGGCGAAAACGGTAGGTGTACCTATCGAGGAGCAGGTGAACGGTGTGGACGGAATGATTTATATGAGTTCATCGTCTTCGTCGTCGGGGCAATATACGCTGACCGTTACTTTCGAGGTGGGAACCGATATAGATATGGCGACCGTGTTGGTACAGAACCGGGTGAACATAGCGCAGGGAAATTTACCGGAGGCTGTCATACAACAGGGAATTATCACGAAGAAGCAGTCTACCAACATCGTCATGTTCTTGGCGTTGGAATCGGATAACCCATTGTATAACAGTTTATATCTGTCGAATTATGCCAAGTTGAACATTACCGACGAGTTGTCCCGTTTGCCGGGAGTAGGCGGTGTGACGGTGTTCGGCGCCGATAATTACAGCATGCGTATCTGGCTCGACCCGGAGTTGATGCGTATACGGAGCCTTACGCCGGCCGATGTCTATTCGGCTATTCAGGCACAAAATATGGAGGTGTCGGCCGGTAGTGTGGGACAACCTCCTACGGATACGGACGAGGCTTTCCAGTTTACATTGGTTTCGAAAGGCCGCCTTTCTACGCCGGAGGAGTTCGGACGGATCATCATCAAGTCGTTGCCCGGCGGGGAATATCTGAGGTTGCGCGACATCGCTACCATAGATTTGGGAAGTGCGACTTACCATACGACATCGACTATTAACGGTAAGGAAACGGCGGCTATCGCCATTTATCAGTTGCCGGGGTCTAATTCTCTCGATGTGGCGAAAGCCGTGAAAGCGAAGATGATGGATTTGAGCCGTTATTTCCCGAACGATGTGCGATATAAGGTGGTGCTCGATACGACTCAATTCGTGAGTGCATCTATCGATGAGGTATTGGTTACGTTTGTGGAGACCTCTCTTATCGTGATGCTGGTCATTCTTATTTTCTTACAAAATTTCAGGGCGATGATTATTCCTTCTCTGACCATACCGGTTTCGCTTATCGCAACATTTGCCGTGATGAAGTTGATGGGATTTTCTATCAATACGCTTACTCTTTTCGGCCTTGTTTTGGCGATAGCTATCGTGGTGGACGATGCGATCGTAGTGGTCGAAAATTCGACCCGGCTTATCGATACGGGAAAGTATAGTCGCAAGGAGGCGGTCGAGAAGGCTATGGAGGAGATTACGAGTCCGGTTATCGGCGTGGTATTGGTGTTATTGGCCGTGTTTATCCCGACAGCTTTTATCGGTGGTATCACAGGAGAACTGTATAAACAATTCGCTTTGACGATCGCTGTCGCTACCGTATTCAGCGGGTTCAATTCGCTGACGTTTACTCCGGCTTTGTGCGCATTGTTTCTCCAACCGACCCGCGAACCTTCGTTTTTCTTGTACAAGTGGTTTAATAAGGGATATGGAGCGACTTTGAACGGATATGTGAAAGTTATCGGCTCGATGTTGCGTAAACCTTTGGTGTCGTTGTCGGCTTTTATCGTGTTGGCTTTGGTTGCTTTCTATGGATTTGCCAAGTGGCCGACTTCGTTTATTCCACAGGAAGATCAAGGTTATTTTATCGTGTCGGTGCAGTTGCCCAATGCCGCATCGATGGAACGGACCCGCAAGGTTTGCGATGATTTGAATCGAATTATACAGTCGTACCCCGAAGTGGAAAATGCCTTGAATATCGTGGGCTTTTCGGCGTTACAGGGTGGAAGTTCGTCCAATTCGGCAACGTTTTTCGTGGTGCTGAAACCCTGGGACGACCGGAAGGGGAAAGAACATAGCGTGTTTAATGTGGTGGAGCGGCTGAACCGGGATGCATCTGTTTTGCAAGAGGCTATCGTGTTTGCCGTCAATCCGCCGGCTATCAGCGGACTGGGTGTTTCGGGCGGTCTCGAAATGCAACTCGAAGATCGTAGCAATTTGGGGGCGGGCGAATTGGAATCCGCAGCGAATGCTTTGATCGGTAATATCGGTAGCGAGCCGGCCTTGATGCAGATAAACTCGATGTTTCAAGGGAATACCCCGCAATATGCATTGAATATAGATCGCGATAAGGTGGAGATGCAGGGGCTTACTCTCAGCAGTGTTTTCTCGGCTTTGTCGTATTATATGGGATCGGCTTATGTGAATGATTTCGTGGAGTTCGGCCGTATCTATCAGGTGAAGTTGGGCGCTCAGGCCGGAGCGAGGGCTCATATCGACGATGTGATGAAACTGAGCGTGCGAAACCGGGACGGTAACATGGTTCCGTTTTCTTCGTTTACACAGGTCGAGGAGACGATGGGACTGAATTTAGTAAGCCGGTACAATATGTATTCATCGGCTGCACTCACGGCGATACCGGCTCCGGGGATAAGTTCGTCGGAGGGTATGGCGGCTATGGAGCGATTGGTCCGGAATACACTGGGTACGAATTTCGGATATAG
This sequence comes from Barnesiella intestinihominis YIT 11860, assembly GCF_000296465.1. Taxonomy (NCBI): domain Bacteria; kingdom Pseudomonadati; phylum Bacteroidota; class Bacteroidia; order Bacteroidales; family Barnesiellaceae; genus Barnesiella; species Barnesiella intestinihominis. The sequence continues at coordinate 962,980 of NZ_JH815204.1, read as the reverse complement.
TTGGACGGGGGAGGCTTATCAAGAGAGTCAGAGCGGTTCTACGGTAGGGCTTATCTTCGGACTTGCGATATTGATCGTGATTCTGGTGCTGGCTGCCCAGTACGAAAGTTGGACTAACCCGATAGCCGTGATACTGAGTTTGCCCACTGCCATATTGGGGACGGTGCTGGGGTGTATTGTCATGAGTTTGTCTATCAGTATTTACAGTCAGATAGGGTTGATTTTGCTTATCGCTTTGTCGGCCAAAAATGCTATCCTCATTATCGAGTTTGCCATGGATTACCGCAAGCAGGGCGAGTCTATCCGGCAATCGGCGATGGAGGCGGGGAGGTTACGCCTGCGACCTATCTTGATGACTTCGTTCGCTTTTATCTTCGGGGTTCTTCCGCTGATGTTCGCGACAGGTGCGGGAGCCGAAAGTCGTATAGCTTTGGGTACGGCTGTCGTGTTCGGTATGGCGATGAATACGGTATTGGGTACGTTGTTTGTTCCTAATTTTTATGAATTGATGGAGACTGTTCAAGAGCGCTGGTTGTCGAAGGTATTCAAAGATAGTGGTGAAAAGGGAACGACTAATTCAGTAGATTAGGATACTATATCTTTATTCCTTTTTGTTATTCTTGCAACCCCTCCGTCTTTCGGACACTTTCTCTATCGGCAGGGGGAGGATTGTGCTACAAAGGACTTTCTTTCTCTGCCAAAGAAAGTCCTTGTTACACTAATTCACTTTATTTGTTCATTCTTCTCAACAGCGAGAAGAACGAACCAAGAAGCGCCGCCGCTGTTATCGGGCTTTTGGGTTCGTCGCTACGGTCGCCGTCGGGGTCTGCGGAACTCGCTTCGCTCGGACAGTCCTCGCCCTTTTTCCTCCGTCTTTCTTACGACTTCACCGACCGATAAAGGCGGGGATTTTGCTCGTGCTTTTGCTAGTCTTTTTAACCCCCTCGCCCTTCGGGCACTCCCCCTATATTCCTTTCAGGAACACAGAGGGAGAGGAGGGTTACCTCTATTATCTCTACTGAGGGTCTTTTTAAGACCTCTCCTCATCGCCATGCTCCTCGGCTCTCCCCTATATTTTGCTGCGCAAAAACACCCCGCCATGCTGCGGGACACAGGGGAGGAGGGTGAGATGTATTTCCCTTTCGCTTCTGCTCCGATTTTATGAGCCACACCCCGCAATGCAGCGGGGCACGGCAGGGAAGAAGTGGAATCATACTGAATTTTCGTTTGGCTTTATTTCCGATATAAAAAAGGAGGTATCCCAGATAAATGGGATACTTCCTCGAATGATATGAAATGTTGCGTTTATTTGCGATAAGCGGCTATCATTTCGGGATTGAAGCGTTCGATAAACGCGGCGTGTTTGGCAACTTCTGCTTCGCCGAAGTTAATGTATACTTCGGCCGACTGCCGGAACGATTCGTTACGAGTGGCATCGTTGAGCAGGAGGTGGCCCATGATGACATGGCCGGCCATTTCGACCATGCGGCGTGCTTGGAAGTCGATGTATTCGTTGTCTTTCGTTGCAGTGACGGTTTCGACAGCTTTTACGTAGGCGGCTTTCATAGCTTTGAGGCGGTCGCGCAGAGGTTCCAGTTCGGGCGCGATTTCAGCAGCTTCGTATGCTTCGATCTGATGCAGATATGTGCCGGTGGTGACGTGGCGAATAGCTGCCACGACTTGCAACTGGGTGGTTCCTTCGTAGATAGAAGTGATGCGGGCATCGCGGTAGATGCGTTCGCAAGCGTAGTCTTTCATGAAACCGGACCCTCCGTGTACTTGCACGCAGTCATAGGCGTTTTGATTGCAGAATTCGCTGGACATGCCTTTCGCCATAGGGGTGAATGCGTCGGCCAGTTTTTGGTAGGCTTTCATTTCGGCACGTTCTTCGGGTTCGAGCGAGCGTTCTTTGGCAATGTCTTCGTATGCTTTGTACATGTCTACGAATCGTGTCGTTTCGTAAAGCAGCGAGCGTGAAGCGTCGAGTTTGGCTTTCATCAAAGAGATCATTTCGAAAACGGCGGGGAACTCGATGATGGCTTGCCCGAATTGTTTGCGGTCGCGTGCATAGGCAATGGCTTCACGGTATGCCGCTTCGGAAACGCCGACAGATTGTGCGGCGATACCAAGACGGGCTCCGTTCATCAATGCCATGACGTATTTGATAAGACCCAATTTGCGGCTTCCGCAGAGTTCGGCTTTGGCATTTTTGAACACCAATTCGCAGGTGGGAGACCCTTTGATACCCATTTTGTTTTCGATACGGCGAACGGTTACACCGCCGTCGTTGCGGTCGTAGATGAACATGGAGAGTCCGCGTCCGTCTTTGGTTCCTTCTTCGGAACGGGCCAGCACGAGTGCAATGTGTCCGTCACCGTTGGTGATGAACCGTTTCACTCCGTTGAGATACCAGCAGCCGTCGGCCTCGCTGTATGTGGCTTTGAGCATGACGGCTTGCAAGTCGGAACCGGCATCGGGTTCGGTGAGGTCCATCGCCATAGTTTCGCCGGCACAAACGCGCGGCAGGTATTTTTGCTTTTGTTCTTCATTGGCAAATTCGTAAATGGTTTCGGCGCAGTCTTGCAATCCCCAGATGTTTACGAATCCGGCATCGGCGCGGCTTACCATGTCGGCAGCCATGATGTAGGGAACCAACGAGAAGTTGAGCCCGTTGTAGCGACGGGGGATAGAGATACCCATCAATCCGGCTTTTACCAGAGCGTCGAGGTTTTTTTGCGTGCCTTTGGCATATACGACATGTCCGTCGACAACGTGCGGACCTTCGTGGTCTACGTCTTCGGCATTGGCTGCAACGATTTCGCCGCTTATCTCGCCTGCTATTTCGAGCACTTTTTCATAACTATCCATGGCGTCTTCGAAATTGAAGGGCGCATAGTCGTATTTTTTGGCATCGGAGTAATTCCGTTCCCGTAAAGCCACCAGCTTCTTCATGAGCGGGTGGTTCAAGTGATGTTTGAGATCACTGTTATCTAAATAAAAATTAGCCATTGTTCTGTATTATTTATTGTATTATAATTTAACTCTCTATCTTTGATTTGTCACAAGACTTTGTCTTATCGACAGAATCGAAAATATGTTTTATTTGGAGTTTTTCTTATAATATTTGATCAGCTTCGGAATTACTTCTTCGACCGTACCCGTGATCACATAGTCGGCTATCGTATTGATAGGTGCGTTAGGATCGCTGTTGATAGAGATGATGATGGAGCTGTCTTGCATACCGGCGATGTGTTGTATCTGTCCAGAGATACCGCAGGCGATATAGAGCTTGGGGCGAACCGTGACACCGGTTTGTCCGATTTGACGTTCGTGCTCGATGTATCCGGCGTCGACCGCAGCGCGGGAAGCTCCTACCTCGGCTCCCAATGTAGCCGCCAAGTCGAACAGCATGTCGAAGTTTTCTTTCGATCCCATACCGTAACCGCCGGCTACGATGATGGATGCGCCTTTGACGTTGGCTTTGGATTTTTCCATCTGGCGATCGATGACTTCTACCACAAAGTCGGTGTCGGAAACGTATTTTTTCGGATCCAGTTTAACAACTTCTCCTTTGTAAGCGGGATCGTAAATTTCTTTTTTCATCACGCCTTCGCGAACCGTCGCCATTTGAGGACGGCATTCGGGGTTAACGATCGTCGCTACGATGTTGCCTCCGAAAGCGGGACGAATCTGATACAACAGATTTTCGTATGTCTTATTGTTCTTTTTGTCCTCGTGGGGACCTATTTCCAACGCGGTGCAGTCGGCCGTGAGTCCGCTGTGCAGCGAAGAGGAAACCCGCGGACCGAGGTCGCGACCGATACTGGTGGCTCCCATCAGGCAAACCTGAGGTTTCTGTTCTTTGAATAAATTTACCAATACCGAGGTATGTGGCAACGAGGTGTAGGGGTAGAGGCGAGGATCGTCTACGGTATAGACGGTATCGACTCCATAGGGGAATACTTGTTTTTCCACACCGTCGAGGTTGCTACCGATCACCAGTGCTTCGAGTTTACAATTCAGTTGATTGGCCAGCGAGCGACCTTTTGTGAGCAGTTCGAGGCTCACATCGGCGATGATGCCGTCTTCTATTTCGCAATATACAATCAGATTGTTCATAATCGTTAGTTTTTTAGTTCATAGTACACGGGCATTAACCAATCGTGTGGTTGGCGATCAATTCTTTGACAAGGTCTTCGATTTCGTTGTCGGCAGCCGTGAGTCGTTTGCTTTCCTTTGCTTGGAATACAACGTTTTGTACGGCTTTTACTTTGGTGGGAGAACCGGCAAGACCTACTTGATCGAGGTCGGCATCGACATCGTTTACACTCCATTCGTAAAGGTTGAGGGCCGGACGCTGTTCATAGAGTTTCAAGCATTCTTCGCTCAGTCCTTGTTTTTCGCTCGGTGTCTTGGCGTATTTGTAACGTTGTATGAGCTTCGCGTTGCGAGGACGGCATTCATCGGCCGAACCGTTGACCGTGATGACTGCGGGCAGGGGAACTACGACGGTTTCTATCCCGCGTTCGAGACGACGTTTCACGGTGGCTTTCCCGTTTTCTATGCTCAGAATTTGCTCGGCATAGGTGACTTGGGGGATTCCCAATTTTTCGGCGATTTGAGGGCCTACCTGAGCCGTGTCGCCATCGATGGCTTGACGACCTCCCAAGATAATATCATAATCTTTGATTTTGCGTACGGCACACGATAGTGCGTAAGACGTAGCCAATGTGTCGGCTCCGGCAAAGGCACGGTCGGTCAATACGATACCTCCGTCCGCTCCACGGAATAAACCTTCCCGAATAATTTCGGCGGCACGAGGAGGACCCATCGTAAGCAGGGTAATCGTCGATCCCGGGTTTTGTTCTTTCAGTTGCAGAGCCTGTTCCAAGGCGTTCAAATCTTCGGGGTTGAAGATAGCAGGCAAGGCGGCACGGTTGATCGTTCCGTCCTCTTTCATGGCATCCTTCCCCACATTTCTGGTATCGGGCACTTGTTTTGCCAATACTACGATTTTAAGACTCATAATTTAATGTGAGATTTATGATTTATAAATATTCGTATATTCTGTGTCGATTCATTGACTCGCAAAATTACAAAAATGATTGTTATTTTCAATCTTTTAGGCGAAAAAACCGTTATGCCGCCCGGCGAGAACAGATGATCGGACGGCATAACGAGCCGGGGTTTTATTCGGTTCTGACGGGCTTATTCGTAGCTGCTGCCGTCGAAACAGTGCGTGCAGATACATTCCTTAGGAAGCCCGATCGATTCGACTAGTGTTTCTAACGGGTTGAATTTTAATGAGGTAATGTTCAGCTTTTTACAAATGCAGTTTACCATACAATTGTATTGGGGCGACCCGGTGCGTGCATAAGCTGCGACATTTTTATCGGGGTTACCCTCTATCTCGGCGATGGTGCGACGGGTAATAAGCTCCATTTCGCTTTTGGAGGCCGTGAAGTTAAGAAACTTACACGGGTACAGGAGAGGGGGACAACTGATGCGCATGTGAACTTCTTTGGCTCCATAGCGGTAGAGATCGGATACATTGTCTCTCAGTTGCGTACCGCGGACGATGGAGTCGTCGCAGAATACGACCCGTTTTCCGTCGAGCATGCTTTTGTTGGGTATGAGTTTCATTTTGGCTACCAGCTCGCGCATGGCTTGATTGGAAGGGGTGAAGCTGCGAGGCCAAGTGGGGGTATATTTGACGATACCTCTCCGGTAGGGAATTTGTTTACCTACGGCATATCCGAGAGCCATGCCTACACCGGAATCGGGGATGCCGGAGACGAAATCGGCTTCGATGTCGTCTTTTTTACCCATTTCGAAGCCAGTGTGAAAGCGCATCTCTTCGACATTCTTCCCTTCGTATTCGCAGGCGGGATATCCGTAATATACCCATAGGAAGGAGCATATCTGCATTTTTTTACCGGGCTGGTTGAGCGATTCATAACCATCGGCTGTCAACCGGACGATTTCTCCGGGACGTATGTCGTAACAGAGTTCGTATCCGAGGTTCGGGAAGCTGCATGTTTCGGACGATACGGCGTAGCCGTTATCTCCCCGTCCGACGAGGATAGGCGAACGACCGTATTTGTCGCGAGCGGCGATAATGCCTTGCTCGGTGAGTAAAAGCATGGAACAAGACCCTTTGATTTTTTCCTGTACCAAGCGGATGCCGTCGACATAGTCTTTTCCTTGACTGATAATCATCGAAACCAATTCGGATTGGTTGATGATATTGTTACTGTGTTCGCTGAAATGGTTTCCGCTCGCCAGTAGTTCTTTTTCGAGTTCTTCTACGTTGTTTATTTTGGCGACGGTAACGATGGCGAATTTTCCCAAATGGCAACTGATGATGATGGGTTGTGCATCGGTATCGCTGATGACACCGATTCCCGAATTACCAGAGAATTCGGGCAGTTCGGCTTCGAATTTCGAGCGGAAGTAGGAGTTTTCTATATTGTGGATCGCCCGTTTGAAAACGCCATTTTCATACGTCACGATACCGGCACGTTTCGTACCTAAGTGCGAGTTGTAATCTACGCCATAAAAAAGGTCGGTAACGCAAGATTCTTTTTTTATGGTACCAAAAAATCCTCCCATAATGTAATGTTGTCGTGTTGATTATTATTTGATTAAACGAACAGAGCGAGAGGGACATTGTTTCCCTCCCGCCCTGCGGAATATACTTTTTATTTGGTGTGGTGTTCAACCCATTTGCGGGCATTGACAAAAGCCTCGATCCACGGGGTAATCTCGTCGGTTTTTCTGTCGGCAGGATAATGTCCGCACTGCCAGGGGAATATGGCTCGTTCGAGGTGGGGCATCATGGCCAAATGGCGGCCGTCGGCCGACGTGATACCGGCTATACCGTAAGGCGATCCGTTGGGATTTGCCGGATAAGCATCGTAGGTGTATTGGGCTACGATATTGTATCTTTCTTTGTCGTAAGGCAACTCGAATTTACCTTCTCCGTGGGCAACCCATATACCGAGTTTCGAACCCGATAACGAGCCGAACATGACAGAGTTGTTTTCGGGAATTGTCAATCCGATGAACTGAGATTCGAATTTGTGCGAATCGTTGTGTCGCATTTTGGGCTTTTGTTCGTGGTCGGGGGTGAGCAGTCCCAATTCTACCATGAGCTGGCAGCCGTTGCAAATACCGAGACTCAGGGTGTCGGGGCGGTTGTAGAAACGGTCGAGTGCAGCTTTGGCTTTTTCGTTCCAAAGGAATCCTCCTGCCCAGCCTTTTGCCGAACCGAGTACATCGGAATTTGAGAATCCACCGCAGTATACAATCATGTTGATATCGTCGAGCGTTTCGCGGCCACTGATGAGGTCGGTCATGTGCACGTCTTTCACATCGAATCCCGCCAAATAGAGCGAATAGGCCATTTCTCTATCTCCATTAACACCCTTCTCACGAATGATGGCTGCTTTCACACCGGATCGTGTGCGACGATCGGCCGAGATACCGTATTGGGCGAGCGTTCCCGTGAACGAATCGGGGAAATGGAATTGCAGCGGTTGTTCCTTGTAGTTGAGGAAGCGGTCTTTGGCTGCTTTTTCTCCGCTTTGTTTGCAGTCGAGCAGATAGGACGACTCGAACCATACGTCGCGCAAATGATCGATGAAGAATTGATAATCGGCTCCGTCTTTGTGTATGAGCAGATGGCGTTCGTCGCAGGGGCGAGCCAGACGAATAAACGCTACGCCGGCTTTTTTCAATATCTTTTCGACTTCGTCGGTTTTTTCTACTTGAATCAAGATACCCGGGTTTTCGCTGAACAATATCTTAACAAGGTCTTTTTCGGGGATTTCGTCCAACGAAACTTCCAAACCGCCTTCGGTATTGGCAAAATTCATTTCGAGCATCGTGGTTATCATACCACCGGCGGAGATATCGTGTCCTGCCAGAATCAACTCTTTGTTAATTAATTCTTGGACGGCATTGAACGCGTTGGCAAAGTATTCGCTGTCTTGTACGGTGGGAACTTCTTTTCCTATTTTGTCGAGCGATTGGGCGAACGCCGATCCTCCTAATTTGAGCTTGTCGAACGAGAAATCGATGTAGTAGACCGTACTGTCGATTCCCGTGCGGAGGACGGGAGATACGACTTTGCGTATATCCGAGACTTCAGCTCCTGCCGAGATGATGACCGTACCGGGCGAATAGACTTTGTCCTTTCCGTATTTCTGAGTCATGGACAGACTGTCTTTTCCGGTGGGGATATTGATTCCGAGCGAGCAGGCAAAATCGCTGCATGCTTCGACTGCCCGATATAGGCGGGCGTCTTCGCCTTCGTTTTTACAGGGCCACATCCAGTTGGCACTAAGCGAAACGCTGTCTAAACCTTCGGAGAGCGGAGCCCAAACGATATTGGTGAGGGCTTCGGCGATGGAGAGAATAGATCCTGCGGCGGGATCGACCAATGCCGCTTGCGGCGCATGGCCGATAGAGGTGGCGATACCGGCGCGTCCCCGATAGTCGAGGGCAACTACTCCGCAGTCGCTCAATGGGAGTTGTATCTCTCCCTGACATTGTTGGCGGGCAATTTTTCCGGTAACGGAACGGTCCACTTTGTTGGTGAGCCAGTCTTTACAAGCGACTGCTTCGAGTTGGAGCACTCGTTCTACGTATTCGTCGAGTTGCGTTTGATCGTATGTTACGTCTTCGTAAGTTTCTTCGACTGTTCTGTCTGTCATGACGGTACGGGGAGCTTTCCCGAACATGTCTTCCATCGCCAAGTCGATGGGCTTAACACCATCGGTCTGTTCGAATACGAAGCGATGGTCGCCTGTGGTTTCGCCAACTACATAGAACGGAGCCCGTTCACGGTCGGCGATTTGACGAATGTGCTCGATGTCTTCTTCCCGAATGACGATACCCATACGTTCCTGACTTTCGTTACCTACGATTTCTTTGGCCGATAGGGTGGGGTCGCCGACGGGCAGTTGATCCATGTGAATCAATCCGCCAGTTTCTTCTACCAACTCGGAAAGTGCGTTCAAATGGCCTCCGGCTCCGTGGTCGTGAATCGAGACGATGGGATTTTCCTCGGCTTCGGACATCGCCCGAATGACGTTGGATACTCGTTTTTGCATTTCAGGATTGGCTCGTTGTACGGCGTTCAGCTCAATGGCATTGTCGTATTGTCCGGTTTCTACCGATGAGACTGCTCCTCCACCCATACCGATACGATAGTTGTCACCACCCATTACCACTACTTTTTCCCCGGCTACGGGCGTGCCTTTAAGTGCGTCGCGCATGTTGGCGAATCCTACACCGCCGGCGAGCATAATGACTTTGTCGAAAGCAAATTTTTTACCGTTCTCGGCGTGCTCGAATGTGAGCAGGGAGCCGCAGATGAGGGGTTGTCCGAATTTGTTTCCGAAATCAGAAGCTCCGTTAGAGGCCTTAATCAATATTTGTTCGGGCGTTTGATAAAGCCACGGACGAGGTTGCATGGAACCTTCTTCCCATTCCCGTCCTTCTTCCGTACGGGGATAGGCCGTCATATAAACTGCCGTTCCTGCAATAGGTAGGCTGGCACGTCCGCCACCGAGTCGGTCGCGTATTTCACCTCCCGTACCGGTGGCAGCTCCGTTGAAGGGCTCTACGGTCGTGGGGAAATTGTGTGTCTCGGCTTTTAACGAGATGACTGTTTTGATATCTTTTATTTCGAAAAAGTCGGGTTGTTGGGGATTTATCGGAGCGAACTGCTCGACGGTAGGTCCGGCATTGAAAGCCACGTTATCTTTGTATGCCGAAACCAACCGATTGGGATTATATTCCGAGGTCTTTTTTATCAATTTAAAAAGAGAACTTTCTTTTTCTTGACCGTCGATGATGAAGACACCGTTGAAAATTTTATGACGGCAGTGCTCGGAATTGACTTGCGAGAATCCGAAAACTTCGCTGTCGGTTAGTTTCCGTCCGATTTTTTTACTTAGGTCGTTCAGATAGTTTATTTCGTCGGGGCTGAGGGCCAGACCTTCCTGTTCGTTATATGCGGCAAGATCGTCGATGTACACAATGGGATCGGGTTGTTTGTCGATGTCGAAAATTTTACCGTCGATACCGTTGTACAACCGTTGTAGCATTTTGTCGAATTCGGCAGAACCGTCTGTTACAGGGAAAAATTCCTCGATGCGAGAGATACCGGTGAGTCCCATGTTTTGAGTAATCTCTACGGCATTGGTGCTCCACGGGGTAATCATCTCTTTACGGGGCCCGATAAACCAGCCCTTCAACGTTGAAGCAGGGAGAAGCTCGGCATTGTCGAAAAGCCACGATAATTTTTTAGTCTCATCTGCCGAAAAGCTGTGATCGGCCTGAACTGCAATAATGTTTTGAACGGAGGTTTTGAAAAAAATGACCATTGTGTCTTGTTTTTTAGTGGCATGTCTGTTTTTCTTTTTCCCGACTGAAAAATCGAGACAAAGAAAACGTATTTATTTTCGTTGCAAAATTAAGGAAAAACCCTCGTCCACTCAAAAAAAATAGGACAAAACAGTTCCTAATTTTTGGATATTATTCCTTGATGTTCGATTTTTCGAGTATAGGGGAGGGGGTGACTCAACGAGACTCTCAAATGAGGGAAGAGGAGGACGAGTCTTTTCTCTGTATTTGGTACGGTCGAATATAGGGGCATTTTTGCGTTGTGGTTGATGTATGCCTTTTTGCTGTGTCCAACCTTGCCTATGTTCGATAAAATAAGATAGGCGGCTGTTCAACAGAACTAAAATAAATTTTGTTCTGTGTTCACCTTTCATTATCTTTGCACAGTATGCGAAAATAGGATGCGGTTCGGCATAGCCAAGTCGGAAATGCGATTTCCGTTTGTCTCTGCGCTCACCTTTCACTATCTTTGCTTCACGAATCGAGAATAGGTTGTGCATAGGCATCTTCAAGAAAATAGGGGTTTGCCTTTTTCTTATGCCGTTTTTGACGGACAATAGAGGTGAGCTTTTGTTTTACAGGAGCAAAAATGAAATTTATTTTGTGTCAATGTCATACTATTTTGTGATTTATACCGTATTTCAATAGAATAAGGTAGTTTTTAGACTTTATGGACTTAACGCTATATACTATAATTCGAGGCTTAGCCATAGGCATATTGGTGTCGGCGCCGATGGGACCGATAGGGATATTGTGTATACAGCGTACGTTGAATAAAGGGCGATGGTCGGGCTTCGTGACAGGATTGGGTGCTGCATTATCCGATTTGATATATGCATTGCTTACGGGCTTAGGCATGTCTATCGTCATCGATTTTATAGAGGCTAATCAAAATATTTTGCAGATTTTGGGCAGTTTGGTTTTGGTGGGGTTCGGGTTGTATCTGTATCGCCAGAATCCGGCCAAGAATATTCGTAAAGCCAATTCTTCCATCAATACGTTTACGCAGGATTTCATTACGGCGTTTTTATTGACTTTTTCCAATCCTCTGATATTATTTCTTTATATAGGCCTATTTGCCCGGTTTAATTTTTTCTTGCCCGAATCACAATTGGGGCATCATGTGGTGGGTTATCTGTCTATTTTGTTAGGAGCTGTCAGTTGGTGGTTCCTGATAACTTACGTCATCAATAAGGTTCGTGCCCGTTTTAATGTGCGTAGTATTTGGTTAATAAATAGGGGAATCGGGATTATCATCATTATTATGTCTATTGTGGGATTTGTTTGGGGAATAAAAGATTATTTTTTGTATAATTTATAAACATCATGAAAAAAGTTATTGAAGTTCCATTTGTTGCCGGATTGTGCGACAAACCTTTGTCGCAGGTTTCCGAGATTTTGGAGGCACAGGGTGTGCGGCAGGCGATAGATTGCGTCGATTGGCCGAACGAGTTTCCGTATAAGCCTATTACCTCTTTTTATATAGCTCGTGATAAGGAGTGTCTCTACATCAATTATTTTGTAAAGGGCAATTATTTGCGGGCTGTGAACAGTACCGATAATTCTCCTGTCTGGGAGGATAGCTGCGTAGAGTTTTTCGTGCAGATACCGGGTGAGAAGTATTATTATAATTTCGAGTTCAACTGTATAGGAACGGCTTTGGCTGCCCGTCGCACCGGGCGGGAAGATGCCGAGCACTTCTCAGCCGATAAAATGGCTAAAATCAAACGTTATTCGTCGGTCGGTAATAAACCGTTTTGTGAGATGGAGGGGCTTTTCTCGTGGAATTTATTGGTCGCCATACCTTTTGAACTTATAGGGCTTGACGGCGGGCAGTTGCCGGAGAGTCTCTCGGCTAATTTCTATAAATGTGCCGACGGATCGTCTTTGCCTCATTATTTGAGCTGGTCGCCGATACCTATCGAAAAGCCCGATTTTCACCGTCCCGATTATTTCGGTGAATTGAGATTCAGATAGAAAATCGATCGTAAATAAAAAAAGCCTCTGTATTCAGAGGCTTTTTTTATTTCGGAAGCCAATCGGGTAGCTATAAGGTTTAGCCATAAATTTCTTTTTAACAAACTCTCTCTGAAAAAACGATAGCTTTTTCGGTTTCTCTTCCATATTCCTTTGCTTGTCGAAGATTCAACAATTTCGATTTAACCCCTCCGTCCTTCGGACACCTCCCCTATATTTTGTGTTGCAAAACACCCCGTAATACTACGGGACACGGCAGGGAGGAGGGTGATAGTAACCTTCCGCTTAAACAGTCCTCGCCCTTTTCCCCCTATTGTTACCGCAACTTCCCGCAATGCTACGAGACACGGCAGGGGAGAGATTGAGGAGTATTTCACTTTTTTCTCTGCTTTGATTTTAAGTGCGATACCCCGCAATGCTATTCTTGCGGAAACATAAGGGGAGTGGTTAGATTAAAATTCGAGTGTAAAGGTGAGAAGAGGGTATCACAAACCAATTTTATCAAAGAAAGAGCCGTATCATTACTCCAAACAGAGTTTGATACGGCTCTTCCTTTTTAGGTTTAGCAGTTACAAGCTGCAATTTTTCGGAACGGTCATTTTAGTTTTGACATTCTCGTTTTTATTTCGTTTCGTCTTCGACAACTCCGGTCATCGTTACTTCGATGATGTTTTTACCGTTGAAGAGTTTCTTTGTGAATTTCTTCATATCGTCGAGCGTAATGCCGTTAACAATGTTTTCGTAATCGGTATTGTTGTCGCCGTAACCGAGAACATCGGATTTGATAATGTTCATCCAATAGGAGTTTTCGCGAAGGTTTTGAGCATGTTGTTTAAGCATATACTCTTTTACTTTGTTGAAGTCTTTTTCGCGAGGGCCTTCGGTAACAACTTTGTTTAGTTCGGCGTGAGCCCGTTCTGTCAAACGTTTTTCGTCTTGCGGGTTGGTATCGAATCCAAATAGGAATAACCATGAGTTGTTGACGGGCGATAAATTAGACGATGTCCCTACGCCGTAGGTTCCGCCTTCTTCTTCACGGATAGTTTCGGTATATACGATGTCCATGATTTGGTCGAGCATACTGAACATAATGTTACTGCGCAAGTCGTATTTTTGTTTTCCCGAATAGACGGCGTACACAGTGGATTTAGCCGTTTGCATGGGCAACGTGAAGTTGTTGTCGATAAGACCCGGTTGTATGGTGGATATTTTACCGATTTTGTCTCTATTCTTGTTTGCAGGCAGCGAAGCGATGTACTTTTCAACAACCGGTTTCAGAGAGTCGATATCGAAATTACCCACGAAGATGAAGGTATAATCGGCTGCATTGGCTGTGCGCTCTTTTGCAATTTCGAGAATGCGGTCGTAGTTAATCAGGTCGATATCTTCGGCTTTCAAGGGTTCCCGCATTATGTTATGATTGTAGAGCGTTGCTGAAAGCGAATCGCTGAAAATGAACTGAGGATCGTTCGCATAGTTTGTCAGTACCGCTTTCATTTGCTCTTTCCATGCGGCGAAGGCATCTTCGTCACGATGTATGTCGGTAAAGGTGAGGTATACCAATTGCATCATGGTTTTGAGGTCTTTGGTCGCGCAGGAGGCATTGATCATTTCCATAGGTTCTCCCAAAGAAAAATAGGTAGATACGGTTTTACCGGCTAATGCTTTCATCAAGTCTGTTCTTCCGTATTTCCCGAGTCCGCTCAATTCAACGATTTCATTGACGGCTTTCAGATTTTTAACCAAAGCACGATCTGTGTAATCATAAAGGGAAAGTCCTCCTTTGCTTACGGCTTGCATAGAGATTTCATCGCTCTTGAAGTCTGTCGGTTTGAGGATAACTTTCACTCCGTTGGAAAGGGTCCATTCGGTTGTTCCAAATTTCTTTCCGGCAGCACTTTTTACAATTTTACCCGCAACCGGTTCGTCGGAAATGAGCGGTTCGTTGGATACATTGTCGACATAGGGAGTAATTTCTTCTGCTTCGACTTCTTTGATAGCGGCAAGAACTTGGTCTTTGTCGGGATAGGATACTCCTTCTTTATCGGGACCGGTCAGTGAAATTACCATATTGTCTTCGCTAATAAGCGTTTTGATGTATTGGTTTACCATATCTACCGTAATGGCCGGAGATATTTGTTTGAGCAGGTTGTATTCCATTTCGATACCCGGAATATATCCGCCGTCGATGAAGTGTCTGATGTACTCTTCGGCGTAGTCGATGTTTTTGTGATTGTTGCGTTCTTTGTACATGTTTTCATACCGAGAAAGTAATGTAGCCCGGGCACGGTCGTATTCGGAAGCTGTGAATCCGAAACGGTCGATACGTTCTGCTTCGCGCATAATACCTTTTATGGCATCGATCGCTCCATTGTCTTTACCCAAAGCGATAAGAGTAAATGCATCTTTGGTTTTGGAAACGAAGAAATCTCCGTCGAAAATCGCTCCGGCAATGAAGGGAGCATCCGGTTTTTGAGTGATTTCGGAGATGCGGTCGTTAAACATGATACCGACAACTTGTCCCATATAGTCATTGATGGCCCCGTTGATAGTTCCTCTCATTTCGCGGGGCATGGGGTCGTGTTTCATATAGATATCCACCCGGGTGTATGTGGCTTCTTTGTCTTTGTGGAATGCAAAGATAGGTTCTTTGTTGTCGGGTACGGTGTAGTAGATACGCTCTGCCGCGTTTTCGGGCATTTTGATTTTACCGAACAGTTCTTTGATCTGAGCTTCCATTTTGTCGGCATCGAAGTCACCGATAACGATAATACCTTGTTGGTCGGGGCGATACCATTTGTGATAGTAGTCGCGTAGTGCCTGATAGGGGAAATTCATGACAACTTCCATTGTTCCGATGGGCATACGGTTGGCATATTGGCTACCGGCAAACATGACAGGAACCGAGACTTCCCATGTACGCCAGTTGGCATCGGCACGAGTTCTCCACTCTTCATGGATAACTCCGCGTTCTTCGTCGATGTCTTTGTCATTCAGAGAGATGGCACAAGCCCAATCGTACAGAACGAGTAGACAGGAGTCTACCAAATTTTGATTTTGAGTGGGGACATTGGATATACGATACACGGTTTCATCGAATCCGGTATAGGCATTGATGTCTACGCCGAATTTGATACCCTTGTTTTCGAGGTAGTTTAACATGTTTTTACCGGGAAAATGTTCTGTCCCGTTGAATGCCATGTGTTCGAGGAAGTGGGCCAATCCGCGTTGGTCTTCGTTTTCGAGAATTGAACCTACCTTTTGTGCAATGTGGAATTCTGCACGATTCTTCGGCGTTTCGTTGTGACGTACATAATAGGTGAGACCATTATCGAGGACTCCGTAGCGTACGTTGGGATCGATGGGCAATGCTTCCATCTGAGGAGCTTGTTGTGCCGATACCCATTGGGCAAGGGCTACACAGGCAAGCACTAATCCCGATTTTACCATTTTTAGATTCATTTTTGTTTGATTTAAAGTGAGTTATATTGTATTTTCTTCGTCTTGGTATTCTAGTATATCTCCCGGTTGGCAATTCAGTTCTTTGCAAATAGCTTCGAGAGTGGAGAAACGTATAGCTTTGGCTTTCCCTGTCTTTAAGATAGAGAGATTGGCCGGAGTGATATCTATTTTGCCCGAAAGTTCATTAAGCGAAATTTTTCGTTTCGCCATCATTACATCGAGATTGACAATAATAGGCATGGTCGTTATTTATATAGTGAGGTCTAATTCTTCGCGTTGTTTATAGGCTATATTCAAAATTTCGGCTAGTAACAGCAAAATAAATGCAATAGTGACCGAAGCGCTCAATTCGGGATAGCAAATTTGATTGTCTCCCAACGAGAGGTGCGAACGATAATAGCTCGTGGTGATAAAGGAATCTATATAGCTAACGAGGTAGAATGTAATCATGAAATAGGAGAGTAATCTCAATCGTTTGATGTTTCTACGGTTCATGAGTCCATCTGAGGCAACCGATTTTATCAATTGCACTAATTTAATAATCATACAAATAAGGGCGATGAAAGAAAGCCCAGTCAGTATTACGGAACTTATACTCAGTGCTACGGGTGTCGTCGATGCCGGAAGGTAGAGAATATTGTCGGACGAGAGATTGAGACTTGGGATCGTTCCTATGTGGTTTAATTGCAATGAGTCCGGTTTGACTGTGCAAATCTGAAAAGTCGATTCTTCCAGCCCATTTTGGAATCCGATGACAGAGGAATTGAGCCCCATCATAAATCCTTTGGAGAAATCGAGAAGTATGGGAATGAGAATGAGTAATGCGATTAGCAAATTCAATAATTGTATTTTTCTCTGTGTTCGTTTGTCGTAAAACATATACGTCATATTCTATATTGTCAGGACAAAGAAATAGAATATTTTCCGAACGAACAAGAAAAACAGTATATTTTTATCGAAAAACGATAAAAATAATTATATTCAAAAAATTGTACGGTGTTATTTATCGTCTATATCCGATATATAACCGTTCATCATTGCATAGAAGCTAAGCCCCGATACGGTCTTGATACCTAATTTGGCCGTTAGATTTTTTCGATGGCTGAGTACTGTGTTTATACTTATATTCAGGCGATCGGCTATTTCTTTATTCATGAGCCCTTTGGCTACCAGCCTCAATACTTCGGTTTCCCGAGGCGATAATTCGTGAGGCAGGATTTCGGATTGTTTGTCTAAATGCTCGATGAACTGTTGTATTTTTTCGAGCAGAGATTCTTCGCTTTCGTGTATGTCTAACGAAGTCATTGAAGTTTCGGGCAGGTGAGACCCTTCGGAGGCGAGGAGTATGATTTTGCTTTTGCGAGGGAGGAAAAAATCGCTGTATCCGATGATTGTATCGGCGAAAAGAATATAGGCATCGAATTGTTCGGGCGCGTTATCGAAAAACTCGGAAATCTCGTTGTATAATATAGGAGTGGTGTCGAAGTATTTTTGTAGTAAATGCTTCAATCCTAAGTTAAGTAACGTGTATGGTGTAACGATGGCGATACGCATGGACTTCGATTACTTGAAACTTTTGTTTCGGCAGGCTTCCAACATACCGTCGGCAATGGGACGGAGTATTCTGTTTCTTATCCGGTTGTGTTGTTTGATATCTTTTTCGAGGCTGTATATTGCGAATATGACACCGTGGCAAAGATTGAGATCGTATTCGCCTTTTAGATGAATAACAAACAGGCTTTTAAGATCGTCTAATTTTTCTTCCAAAGAATCGTTTTCTTCTGTATCGGGTTGAAATTTTTCTCCGTAATATTCCCCGTGCAGGGTTTCGGCAGCGACTTTGATAGAGGGAAACCAGCAATTCTTGTCATTTTCTATGCGCGACAACAATTCTTTTTTCAGTTCGTCGAAGAATTGCTTCATAAGTTCGAGATTGTTGTTCTCGCTGTCGCTTTGGTTTATCAAGAAATTGAAATGTCGTTCTATATTGGGTATCTGGAATTGTTCATAGTAGGCATTCGTTTGGGTGAGGTAGTTTACTATTTGTGTAGCGCAAAATGATTTGAGCCGGTTTTCCGGAAAATAGTCTTCGTTGATAAAGGTGTTGAGTATGGTCACGAAAAACTCGCAGTCTAGATTTTTTTCTTCGCATACGGTACGTATGCTTTTGTCGCCGACCCCCAGAATAATACCGAATCGATTGATAACCGGTATGACGGAGGGTTCGTGCAAGATAACGTCGCAAAGCTTTGTCTCGGCGTTTATTAGTGCCATAATTCGTCCTTTCTATGAATGATATTGTTTTCGGTAATTATAAAGTCCATTTTTATGTCGTGGGGCTCTGCCGGTATTTCGTCGAACAGTTGCAGTTCATAGCAGATTCCAATTTTTGTGGCGGAGGTCTGGACGAGCAGTTTGTCGTAATATCCTTTTCCTCGTCCCAATCGATTCAGCTTTTTGTCGAACGCTACTCCGGGTACGATTATCCAGTCTATCGAACCGGGATCGGTTTCCCGGGTGTTACCCGGTTCCCAAATACCGAAAGCCCCTTGTTTAAGGAACCGAGGATCGTAGGGGCTGACGATGAGATTGTCGCCGTTCACTATGGGTAGGTACAGTTGTTTTTTTTTGCTCCATCTGGATAACATTAAACCGGTATCGACCTCGTCAGTCAAGGCGTGATAAAGCAGTATGCGCGAGACTGTTTCGAAACCGGGTAGCTTTTCTATTGCCGAGCATATATTTTGTGATAAAGCTACTCGCTGTTCCGAGGAGATAGCCTGTTTCAACTGTTTGACCTGTTGCCGCAGTTGTTGTTTTTCGCTCATCGAGGAACTTGATTTTCTGCCGGCAATTCGGGATATCCTTCGCCTTTATTCACTATATCCCGAGCCTTTCGCAAGGTTTCGTCATCTCGTAGTAGCAGTTTGTAAAATGCTTCTTCTCCCAATATGTTCCGGGCTATGTATGCCTGCAACGTGTTTACGATTAATTTTCTTGAAATATTGATGTAAACGGGACGGGGGCGTATTCCTTTTTGGGCGGCGTATTGAACGAAACTGTTTAAGAGAGTGTTGGGTTCAAGTATACTCAATAGGGATTCGACATCTTTTGCTGTTGACAATTTGTCGCGGTATTTATCTGTGTAGTCGAATGCGTATTGATAGAGCAGACCTTCGTTGGCTACGTTGTTGAAGTAGGAGGTGACACCCGTCGTGTCTCGTGGAACGAATATGTCGGGCATAATTCCGCCTCCGCCGTATACTTCACGCCCGTTGACCGTGTGGAACACCAACTCTTTGTTCTGTTTGATACTGTCGGCATTGAAAAATTCACCGTGCATATATCTGTTTACGATATCCATGCTATAATCTTCGGATTTCCCTAATTGATATTCTTTTTGGATACAACGGCCGGAAGGTGTATAGTAACGAGCTACCGTCAGTCGAATGGCCGATCCGTCACGGAAGGGGATTTGTTGTTGTACCAGTCCCTTGCCGAATGTTCGGCGTCCGATTATCAAACCTCTGTCGTTGTCTTGTATGGCTCCTGCGAATATTTCACTGGCCGACGCGGACCATTCGTCCGTGAGAACTACGACTTGTTCTTTTTGGAATGTTCCCGTGCCGTTCGAAACGGCGTCTTCCCGTTCGAATGCTTTTCCTTCGGCATAGACTATTAACCGGTTGGCAGGAAGGAATTCATTCGCCATATTGATTGCAGCGTCCATCAATCCTCCGCTATTGCCACGCAAGTCGATAATGAAGTTTTCGGCTCCTTGATTGTGTAGTTTGGAGAGGGCTGTAATAAATTCGTCGTAAGTGGTTTTGCCGAATTTGCTGATTTTTATATATCCCGATTTGTCGTTGAGCATATAAGCCGCATCAACGCTGTTGACGGGAATATCTCCGCGCGTTACTTCATAAATGAGCGGATTTTTCGCTGTTTTGCGTAAGATTTCGAGTTTCACGGTCGTTCCCTTAGGTCCCCGCAAATTTTTCATGACTTTTTCGTTACTAATGTTTTTACCAACGAAAGCAGAATCGTTGACCGAGATGATGCGGTCTCCGGCCAGTATTCCTACTTTTTCGGAGGGGCCGCCGGAAATGACGCTGACAACGTTGATGGTGTCGTTCAGTATATTGAATTGTATCCCGATTCCACTAAACGAGCCTTCTAACTCTTCATTGACGCTTTCCAGATCTTTTGCCGGAATGTAGGCAGAGTGGGGATCTAACTCTCCTATGACTTTGGGCACGACATTTTCTATGAGATCGTTCCTGTTTACCGTGTCGACGTATTGTTGCTCGATGCATTGCAACAAACTTTCGATTTTGTCATACCTTGCTGTTTTGCCGAAAGAGGTATCGGCAGAGAAAAATCGTCCGATTAAAATTCCCCCGGCGATAGCCACGGCTATTAGTAACGGGACCCAGACGAAACGAGCTTTTTCGTTATTCATATTTAATAGGATAGTTTAGCTTTTTACTTTATAGATTCATCGGCTTGCGGATCAATGAAATCCACTTGTATGCCGGCTTTTTGCAGAAGTTCGATACCGTCTTGGAGCCGGTAGTATTCCGAAAATACGACACGACTGATACCTGCTTGTATAATCAACTTGGAACATTCGATACAAGGCGAGGACGTCACGTATAGAGTCGCTCCGTCGCTGCTGTTGTTGCTGCGAGCGACTTTGGTGATGGCATTTGCCTCGGCATGCAAAACGAAAGGATATGTGTGGCCGTTTTCGTCTTCGCAGCAGTTTTCGAATCCGGCAGGTGTACCGTTGTACCCGTCGGAGATTATCATCTTGTCTTTTACAATTAAAGCTCCGACTTTACGACGCTGGCAGTAAGAGTTTTCAGCCCAGATTTGCGCCATTCGTATATAACGCTTATCCAATGCCAGTTGTTTGTCCGTGATATTTTTTTTTGTGTCCATATCTTGACGCTAATAATTTACAAAAATAGCTGTTTTGCGGAGATTTATGTCCTTTTTTATTATTTTATAACGAAGGTTCGGTTCGGTACATCGGGGAATCGGGTGAAGAGGTTCCGTGCTTTTGTTTTTCGAGATACGGTTAATCGATGAATCTTCGCAATATATCGTTGTACGAGTCGATACGGCGGTCTCGCAAGAACGGCCACCAGCGCCGAACGTTTTCGGAGCGGGTTAAATCTATTTCTACGACTTCACACCATTCGCTGTCGTCGGGAGCGGCGGCCAGTATTTCACCTTGCGGACCGCAGACGAAGCTGTGTCCCCAGAATTGTATGCCGTTGGTTTGTCCAGAGGGATCGGGTTCATGTCCCACACGGTTGACAGCTACAACAGGTAGTCCGTTGGCGACGGCGTGTCCTCGTTGGGAAATAATCCACGCGTCTTGTTGTCGCTTTTGTTCTTGGGGGGTGTCGGAGCTTTCCCAGCCGATGGCCGTAGGGTAGATGAGCATGTCGGCTCTTTGCAGTGCCATGAGGCGGGCTGCTTCGGGATACCATTGATCCCAACATACCAATACCCCCAGTGTACCGATGGAGGTTTTTATGGGGGTGAATCCCAAATCGCCGGGGGTGAAATAGAATTTTTCGTAATAGGCAGGGTCGTCCGGTATGTGCATTTTACGATACTTTCCGGCGATAGAACCATCGGTGTCGAACACGACTGCTGTGTTGTGGTACAATCCGGCTGCGCGTCGTTCGAAAAGAGAGGTTACCAAGACGATGTGCAGCTCACCGGCGATACGACTGTAAAATTCGGTCGATTCTCCCGGTATGGATTCTGCCAAATCGAAGCTATCGGTCGATTCTGTTTGACAGAAATAGAGGCTGTTATGTAGTTCTTGCAGGACTACGAGCTGTGCACCTTTTGCAGCGCATTGTTCGATATGTTGTTTCAGTCTTTTTTTGTTGTCGGCGATGTCGCCGGTATTTTGTTGTTGGATAATTCCGACAGTGATTTTCTTTTCGGTCATGACAGGATATATTTATCGTAATACATTTCGAGGATATTGCATGGTTACGCAATGTAACGAACCATGTTGTCGAATGAGCGGTGAACAGTCTATTCCTACGACTTCCCGATTCGGGAACGCTTGTCGAAGTATTTCAAATGCTTTCTTATCGTTCAAAGGTTGTCGATAAGTGGGGTACAGGATTGCGTCGTTCAAGATGAGAAAGTTGGCATAAGTTGCCGGTAAACGCTCTCCGTTTTCATCGTAAACGGCTTCGGGCATGGGTAGGGGAAGCAGATTATACGGTTTCCCGCCGATCGTTGTGAAGGTTTGAAGTTGTGCTTCCATTTTACGCAATGCTTCGTAGTGCTCGTCTTTCGAATCGGAGCATTGTACGTAAACGATCGTATCTTCGTCTGCAAATCGGGCCAGTGTGTCGATGTGGCTATCGGTGTCGTCTCCGGCGAGATAGCCGTGGTCGAGCCATAGTATGCGTTGCAGCCCGAATGTCCGTTTGAGGTATTCTTCGATAACGGATCGTGTCCATTCCCCATTTCGGTTGGGAGATAGCAGGCATTCGCTCGTGGTGAGCAAGGTTCCGGCTCCGTCGCTTTCGAGGGCTCCCCCTTCCAGTACGAAATTGAGCTTATTTTCGTATAGGGCGTTAAAAACGTTTTCGTTATATAAAGTCGAAGTGATGAGGTTGTCGTAATTAGCTGCGAATTTGAGTCCCCAGCCGTTGAATTTGAAGTCGTATATAACGGGAACTCCGTTTCTGAATACCGTGATACCGCCGTGATCTCGTGCCCATGTATCGTTGGTGAGACATTCTATGAATCGGACGGATTCGATGTCGATCGTATCCTGTAATTGTTTTTTAACTTCGTCGGGGCAGGGGGTGACGATGATGAGCTTTTCCCTTTGGAAAATTTCGCTTGCCAACTTTTTATAACAGTCGGTAACTTCGTCGAGCATGTAGGCCCAATCGGTGTTTGGGTGAGGCCAAGTGAGCTGTATGCCCGATTGGGGATACCATTCTGCCGGAAAGGAAATGTTAGGGGTCATTGTTTCGGAGCTTGAAATTTACGGTCGAAAAAAGGGTTCTTGGACGATACGCTCAATGCCAAAGCGATGATTTGGTTACAGCCGGGCAGGAGATTCATAGATTGTGCGGTTGTGCCTGCCGAGAACATCACCCGGGTGTCGATACGGAGGTCGGCAGCTTTCGAACAAGCCGATCCGATAGCGATTCCCACATCGATAGAGTTAATCGCACAAGGATTGCTTTCAGGATTTTCACCACACGTTTTCGCTCCACAGTATGCGCAATTCAAACCTAAGGGGTGTCGGCGGGTTCCGATGAGGATAACTGCGTCGGCTTGTTCTATATTATCGGCATCGCGCAGAAAAAACATCATGCCGCGTTTTTTCCCTTCGCTGCGCATATTTTCCGATAGAGTCGGAAGGCTATCGTGCGAGAGTGTAATTATTTCGATAATATCCACTCCTTTACCTTTGGGTGCTGTGCGGGCCGCCATCATGATTTGTTTAGCGGCTTCCAGCACAATCTCTTTTCGAATGTTCCGTTCGTTGTAAATCATGTTCGTATTTTCGCATTTTATGCAAAGATAGCGCAAAAGAAGGCAGAAACAAATTTATTTGATTGTGCGGTGCGCTGCTCTTTTGCTTCTGAAACAAAGATAATCATTCTTTTATGAAGTAACGATTCCTATATTCGGGAAATTTTGAACTTTTTAATCGAAAGTTCTACTTTTTTCTTGGTAAAGGGAATAATTTTTCTTATCGGTTTGCGTTTATATATTGTAATGGCTGCATTCCGGGGAGTGATTAATTTTACATTTTTGTTTTTTGTAGAACTTTTTTTATGAAAGAATAGTTATATTTGTAAATACGAAGATATATTAATTGATAAATAGAAAAAGCCATGAGTAATGATATTACCATAACATTTGATGATATTATTAAACAGTATCGGACCCTCGATCTATCGGAAGATATATTCCGGTCGATGATGGCGGAGGATAAGCAATTGGAGGCCGATTATAAAGAATGGTGCGATACGTTGGGTATTCCAGAAAGAAAGGGGTTCGCTTATTACTATGAAGAATATATAGAACAACAGGACTCTATTTGGGATAGTTTAGATGATCATGATGAATAAATGGCTTTTGAATACCGTTCGAAAAATTTTAAATAAATCTTGAATGCTTTTTATATAAAACATTTTATCGGGGCGGTCGTCTATTATAGTTTTTGTTGATAAACAGGTGCTTAGATCAATTGCAGATTTCTTGATTCGCTTCTCCTTTATTGAAAAATCACATTTGAGGTAAAAAAGTATCATTATCGGATAATAAAGTACTTTTTTGCGCTATTTTTTTACTATTATTTTGTAACGTAAATTTAATATCATGGTTATGCTTAAAAAACAGCTATTCATTATTTCGTTATTATTCGGTGTTATATCATCTGCTATGGCGGCTGATCCGGTAAAATTATACGGTCAGCTTCAAGTAAATGGAAATCAACTTTGCAGTGAGCAGGGAGAGCCTGTCGTATTGCGTGGCGTTAGTTATGGTTGGCACAATTTGTGGCCTCGATTTTATAATAAAAAGTCGGTAAAGTGGCTGAAAGAAGATTGGAAATGCACTGTATTGCGTGCTGCGATGGGAACTTGCATAGAAGATAATTATATAGAGAACCCCGAACACGCTCTTAATTGTATAAATGCGGTTGTAAAGGCTGCGATTAAAAATAATGTGTATGTAATCATAGATTGGCATACTTATTATCCTCAGAAAGAAGAGGCAAAGGCTTTCTTTTCGATGATGGCTCAGAAGTACGGAAAGTATCCTCATGTGATTTATGAGATTTACAACGAACCTATGGAAGATACTTGGGAGAGCGTGAAAGAGTATGCTACCGACATTATCACCGAAATAAGGAAATATGACCCCGATAATATAATATTGGTAGGAAGTCCGCATTGGGATCAAGATTTACATTTGGTTGCAGCCGACCCTTTGCAGGGTTTCAATAATATAATGTATACGCTCCATTTTTATGCGGCTACCCATAAACAGGAATTGAGAGATAGAGCTACTGCTGCTTGGGAGCAGGGGATCCCTATTTTCGTATCGGAATGTGCCGGTATGGAATGTACAGGTGACGGTCCATTGGACATTGAAGAGTGGACTCGCTGGGTAGAGTGGATGGAAGCTCATAAAATCAGTTGGGTGAATTGGTCAATTTCGGACAAAAACGAGACTTGTTCGATGTTGTTACCGAGAGCCGACAAAAACGGTGGTTGGGACGAATCTCTCATTAAGCCGGCCGGTCGCCAAAGTCGCAAGTTTATACGGCAATATAACGAGGCTGTATATCGCACAAAGAAAGAGAAGAAATAATATCAAAATAAGATTGTTAATTTTAAATTTATTACAAATGAAAAGAAACCTGTTTTCTTTCCCACGTTCTCAAATGGTGGGTAAAATGCTCAGAGCTATGTCGTTTGTAGTGGCTGTGTTTTGGGCAACGACCGCTATGGCGGACATAGTGGTGAAGGGAGTAGTAGCCGATGATTCGGGCTTACCTATTCCCGGCGCTAATGTTACCGAGTTGAATTCGAAAGGTAACGGAACAATTACCAATGTAGACGGACAATATTCGATTGTGGTGAAAGGTCCTAAATCGGTGTTACGTTTTTCATTTATCGGATATACAAAGGAAGACGTAACCGTGGGCAATAAAACACAGATCGACGTGCAGTTGAGTGAGGATTCAAAATCGCTCGATGAGGTTGTTGTCATCGGTTATGGTACGATGCGTAAGAAGGATTTGTCGGGAGCCGTCGCTTCTATCAAAAGCGAGGATTTAATGATCGGTAATCCGACAAGTTTCAGCCAAGCCCTACAAGGAAAATTGGCTGGTGTGCAAGTTAATTCTAACGATGGTGCTCCCGGTTCGGGTATGAGTATTACCATTCGTGGTGCAAACTCGTTTTCGACCAGTTCACAACCATTGTATATCGTAGATGGTATTCCTTTCGATGCGGGTAGCGCACCGACGAGCGGCGCAAACGAAAACAACAACACCACTTCCAATCCGTTGTCGTTGATTAACCCCAACGATATCGAGTCGATCGATGTTCTTAAAGATGCTTCGGCAACGGCTATCTACGGTTCTCGTGGAGCCAACGGTGTTGTCTTGATTACAACGAAAAAAGGTAAATCGGGAGCTGCCAAAGTTGAATTCTCGGCGAACTTCGGTCTTTCGAAGATCTCGAAAATCGTGGAGAGCCTCAATGCTTATGAGTATGCCAACTTCGTGAACGAAGCTACGATCAACAACGCTTTGTACGACAACACTCCGTATGCTTACCTGCCTTACCGGGGTGACTGGAATTATCGTCGTGACCCGCAGAACAACATTATACCTGAGTCGGGTACGTATGAGCCCGCACCCGAAGACTTCTTGAATCCGGGTTGGCACGAGGACGAGTATGGAAACCGTGAGTGGGTCGAAGGTACTAACTGGTTGGACGAAATCTTGCAAGACGCCTTTACCCAAGAGTACAACATCAGCGTATCGGGTGGTAACGATAAATCGCACTATGCTTTCTCGGGTAACTATACCGACCAAACCGGTATTATACGCAACTCGGGTTACGACCGTTTAGCTGTGCGCGCCAACGTGGGTAGTCAAGTAAAATCGTGGTTAAATACCGGCTTGAATATCAACTTTACCAAGTCGAATACCCGTTTTGCCAAATCTAATTCCTATGATTACAGTATCATTCGTTCGGCCATGTTGTATCCTCCCACGATTTATGTGGGCGACCATACACAAGACGATGAATACTTCTGGCTGTCGGCCAACCCCCGTACCTATGTAAATACGGCTAAGGACGAATTGAAATCGATCAATGTCTTTACCTCGGCTTTCTTGGAGATTAAATTTACCGATTGGTTGCGCTTCCGTCAGAACTTCGGTATGAGCTATACCGACAACGAGCGTTCTACCTACTATCCCCGTGAAACAGGTGAAGGTAAAAACTACAACGGTCGTGCCGGTAAGAGTGATAACTTCTACCAAAATATAACGGCCGAGTCTGTGTTGACCTTCGACAAAACTTTTGCCGATATTCATCACTTGAATGTAGTAGCCGGTTTCACTTATGAAAATACCAACTGGGGTGGCAAGGCTATCAACGCCTCAAATTTCCCTACCGACATTACCGAAGACTACAACCTTTCGCAAGCGTTGACCATCGACGCTCCCACCAGTAATCGTGGCGAGGCTACATTGGTTTCATTGCTGGGTCGTGCCAACTATGTGTTGAAAGATCGTTACATCTTTACTGCTTCGTATCGTCGGGACGGTTCGAGCCGCTTCGCTCCCGGAAACAAATTTGCCAACTTTGCTTCGGGTGCTGTCGCTTGGGTGCTTTCGGAAGAAGATTTTATTAAAAACTTGAACATATTCAGCAACTTGAAATTACGTGCCAGTTACGGGCAGACCGGTAACCAGGGTATCAATAGCTATCAGACGATGGTTTCGTTGGGTTCGGCAAACTATCCTTTCGGAGGTATTACCGACAGCGGTTTCGCCGGAGATACTAGTAAAGGCCCGTTGAATAAAGATTTGAAATGGGAGACTACCGACCAATATAACGTAGGTTTGGACTTCGGTTTCTTGAAAAACCGTATCGCCCTCTCGGTGAACTACTACTATAAGAAGACCAGAGATTTGTTGCAATACGTGTCGATTCCCTCCTCGACTGGTTTTTCCAATATGTGGACCAACTTCGGCCATGTGACGAACGAAGGTATCGAACTTACCGGTCAATTCTATGCCATAGATACCAAAGACTGGGGATTGGATTTCGACGCCAACATCGCGTTCAACCGTAATCGCATCGGTGGTCTCACCGCCGACCAATATGCCAACAATCTGTGGTATAGTGCCAAAGAGGTGTTTATTCAACGTAACGGATTGCCCATCGGTGCAATATTGGGTTATGTAGAAGATGGCTTTTATGATAATCTTGCCGAGGTGCGCGCCGATCCTCTCTATGCTAACGTCTCTGACGTAGAGGCTCAACGTATGGTGGGTGAAATCAAATATCTCGATGTAAACGGTGACGGTAAACTTACGACCGAGGATCGTGCTATTATCGGTGATACTAACCCCGATTTTACGTATGGTCTTACGGGTAATTTCCGTTGGAAAAACTTGACTCTGAGCTTGTTCTTCCAGGGAACTTATGGCAACGACATCTTCAATGCCAACCTTACCAACATTTCCATGCAGAGTGTGAGCAACATTCCCAAGTTTGCGTATGAAAGTCGTTGGACGCCTGATAACACCGAGAATGCTAAATGGCCTCGTGCCACGATGGCTCAGACTCGTGAATGGAGAATTTCGGATCGTCACGTCGAAGATGGCTCTTATTTGAAACTTAAAACCATCAACTTGGCTTATAACTTCGGTTCTCCTTGCAAAGGAATAGAGAATTTGACAGTATTCGGTACGGTGAACAATGTGTTTACGATTACCGGTTACAGTTGGTATGATCCAGATGTGAATACGTTTGGCCAGGATGCTTCCCGCCGTGGTGTGGATATCTATTCTTATCCTGCAAGCCGGACATTCAGTTTAGGTGTAAAAGTAACGTTATAATTTGCAAGACAATGAAAAAGAAAAGATTATCGATATATGTGACCATGTTGGGGTTGGCGATGGCGACAGCGCCGGTCTTCACTTCGTGCGAAGATATGCTCGAAGAAAAACCCTACGATTTTATCTCTCCCGACGATGTGCCCGATTCCGACGACGGAGCCGATATGTGGACGACCGGTGTGTACGAAACGTTGCACTCCTCCATGTTCCGTTACGGGAATATGCCCCGTCCTTTCGACTACGATTGCGACAATGTGTCGGGTGCTACTTGGCAGTTCGACCAGTTCGGTAACGGTAACTTTCAGGGTTCGAACAACCATTGTGACGTAGTATGGACGGGTATGTACTCGGTGATCAATCGGGCCAACGAAGCCATCGAGCAAATCAATGAGATGAAGAACCTCACTGCCAGACACCGAGATAATGTGCTGGGCGAGTGCTATTTTTTGAAAGCTTGGGCCTATTTCATGCTGGTGCGCGCCTATGGCGATATACCCGTTTATTCGGTGAGTGTGAACCAGTCGCAACAATACACGAATAGCCCTCGTATACCTATTAAAGATGTCTATACGCAAACTATCATTCCGCTGTTGGACGATGCCAAAGACATGCTTTATAAAAACACTGACACCAATTTCCAAGCCGGTCGCGTGTGTGCTGCTTCGGCTGCCGGTCTGTTGGCAAAGGTATATGCTACGATTGCTTCGGCTGCCATGCCTGAGGGTGAAATCGTAACGGTGAAAACCGGTCCGCAATTTGTGATGCAGAACATCAACGGGACCAACACGAAAGTGTATACCGAGCCGGTTCCTATGGATTTCGCCAAAGACCAAGTGGCCGGTTACGAGTCGTTCAATTCGCAAGAGTATTATCAACTGGCCTACGATGTGGCCAAGGATGTGAAAGACGGCGTTTACGGTACGCACAACTTGGAATCCTATGACCTGATTTGGTCACCCAGCGGTAAAACGTGCAGCGAGCATCTATTCAGCCTGCAATCCAAGTCGGGCGACGAGTTGTACGGAACCCTCTTTACCTACCACTATTGCGGTATGACAAACGAAAAAGGGCACATTGAAAACAGCCTCACAGTGGGTAACAGCAAACATTGGTACCTCCTCTTCGAAGAAGACGACTACCGGGTAGACAAAGGTGTGCTGCACTGCTGGATTCGCGAAGGCTCCGATACCAGCTGGGGCGGCGGTTCCTACTTCCCCAACTTCGGTAAATGGCAAGAGATGGTAACAAATCTCGAATCTCCATTCGACAATCCTGAGGTGACTGCCGGGTGGCGTTGCGACGAGGGCGGTTCGGAGCAGTTCTTCGCTTTCACGACAAAATACAGTCAGCAAGTGACCGATCAAACCCTGCAACGTACCGATGCCAACTATCCGTTCTTGCGTTATGCCGATGTTATTCTGATTATGGCAGAGGCTTCGAACGAGTTGAAAGGCCCGAATGACGAGGCTATCGGTTTGCTCAACGACGTGCGTAAGAGAAGTAATGCTACGCCGCGCGAACTCAAAAATTATTCGACCAAATCGGCTTTGCGCTCGGCTATCTTGGAAGAGCGTTCCATGGAGTTTGCCATGGAAGGCGATCGCCGTTGGGACTTGATTCGCTGGGGTATTTATTTGCAAGCGATGAATGCACTGGGTGGAACTGACGTGTGCGGAAACGTGAAGAGCCGTTCCGAGAAACATCTGCTTTTCCCCATTCCTACGCTCGAAGTTCTCACGAACCAAGCTATTTCGAGCAATAATCCCGGTTGGAGTTAATTAGTGTATAACCGAAAAATTGATAAAAATGAAAAATATAAAATATATGGCTGCGTGGGCGGCAGTGCTGTTTGCCTTTTCCGCCTGTCAGGACGTTGTGGAAGTGGAAGATCTCAAAGCAAAAGACGATATTCCTTCCAACGGAGCTCCTGAGATTACGAAAATCGTGCTGGCCAACGATAAAGAGTTTGAAATCGATGGCGCCGACTTTGAGGACATGGTGCGCATCGAAGGTAAAAATCTCGGTAATGTAGTGTCGGTCAAATTCAATGATGTGGAGGTCGACCCCAAAGAGATTTATGCTCGTTACGACATGTTGTTGGCTCCGGTTCCCCGTCAGTTGCCGGGCGAGGTGACCGATATGCTTTACATCACGACCAAGAACGGTTCGGTATCGAGACCTTTCACGGTATCGATACCTGAGTTGAAAATCGACGGTTTGCAAAATGAGTTTACCAATCCCGGCGATACGACGGTGATTTCGGGCGATAACTTCGACCTTTACGGTATTACCGTCGAACAGGCCGATGTGCGCATAGGCAATGCGATTTGTACCGTAATCGACGCTACCCGCTCGGATATTACGCTGCAAATCCCCGCCAACGCCCAGCCCAATACCGACCTGACCATTCAGGGCGGTGAGATGGCTGAGCCGGTGGCTATCCCGTATATGAATACTGGACATCAAATCTTCGATTTCAACGATTGGCCGGGTTCTGGTGGATTTACTCATTCTAGCCAATTCCCCGATAATACTCTCAACTTTTTGTGTGATGGTACAGAGGGAGATGGTTACCCCGAACCGTTGAATGAGGGTATGAAATACTTGCGTTTCCACGGGAATGTGGGCGCTTGGGGTTGGATGGTGTTGTGGGCAGGCTACATTCAAGTGCCGGCCGATGTGGCTGCCGATCCTGCTGCGTATAACCTATGCTTCGAGGTTTGTACGAATGCTTCCTATCCATTGAACTCGACCACGCGGATAGCTTTGGGTAATTTCATGTGGATGCCTGGTGCGAGTGGAATTCCTGTCAATACCTATGGCGGGTGGCGTACTATGCGCATAGGCTTGGACGAGGTAAGTGAAAATACGATTCTTCCCGATGGCTGTAGCCCGGCACCGGATAACACGGAGTGGAAAATTGTATTCACGCCGACCGATGCCATGGATTTCGACCTGAGCATGTGCAACTTCCGCTTTTCTAAAAAAATAGGCTGAGAATAACTGTGATAAGTCGGGTAGGACAACGTCCTGCCCCGGCTTATCGCTTTAATTAAACTATACACTATTTATTTCTATGAAGATTAAAAAAATTTTGACATTTGTTTTTGCCGCTGCATTGATGACTTCTTGCGGCAATGAAGATGGCCCCGGGGGAGACGGCGGTAATGGTGGTGGAACCGAACATACCGAATACTTCGGTGTGAATATGTCGGGAGCCGAGTTTGGTAATGTATATCCCGGTGTTGACGGCACGCACTATGGCTATCCCACCAAAAAAGACTTGGAGTATTTCAAGGAGAAGGGACTGCGTATGATTCGTTTCCCGTTTCGTTGGGAGCGTATCCAAAGCGAAATGAATGGCCCGCTTATCACTACGGAATTGGCCAAGATGAAAGAATTCGTGCAAGCAGCCGAGGACTTGAACATGAAAGTCTTGCTCGATATGCACAACTTCGGTCGTTATTGCGTCTATTCCAATGGTGTGAACTCTGACGATAATCAGTTCGTTGTTATCGGCAATGCTCAATGTACGGTTGAGAACTTCTGCGATGTATGGAAAAAATTGGCTGCGGAGTTCAAAGATTACAAATGTATCTGGGGTTATGATATCATGAATGAGCCGAATGCCATGCTGAAAACGACACCGTGGGTGAAGATTGCACAAGCCTGTATCAATGCCATTCGCGAAGTCGATACCGAGACTATGCTGGTTATCAGTGGTGATGAATTCAGTTCTGCGAGCCGTTGGAAAGAGGTGAGCGATAATTTGAAGACTTTGGTCGATCCCTGTGACAACATGATTTTCCAAGCTCACGTGTATTTTGATTCGGATGCATCTGGAAATTATTCTAAGTCGTATGATGAAGACGGTGCGACTATTCAAACCGGTGTGGTTCGTTTGCGGCCTTTCGTCGAATGGTTGAAAGAAAACGGCAAACGTGGTTTTGTAGGGGAGTATGGTGTGCCCGATGACGACGGTCGTTGGCTGGATATTCTCGATTCCGCTTTGAAGTATTTGCAGGAAAACGGTGTGAATGGCACTTATTGGTCGGCCGGCCCTCGTTGGGGCAATTATAAATTGGCTGTACAACCTACCGATAATTATACGGTAGATCGTCCTCAGTTGGCAACGTTGTTGAAATATAAGACTACGGTACAAGTATATTAATCAGAGATATGAAAAGATTCATCACAGGTAGTTTTCTTGTTTTAATGTCTATTTTGTCAGGATTTCCCGTTCAAGCCGGGAAATCCTTAGACGAAATAGATAGGGAAAGTTTTGCTGCGAAATATACTCTCTCGGAGTTGCCGGGAATCTCGATGATTCCGGTTTTGTCGGTCGATACAGTTCGAAGTCCAGAGTCTCTCTCTCTCGATGGAATATGGCTCATGGCCGAAGGCGGCGATGAAAAATTCCGTCTTAAAGACGTTTGGACCGATGCCGTGGAGGCTGTTGTACCGGGAAGTGTACATACTGCATTGTTGATGAATCGTATTATCCCCGATCCTTATATCGGGCAAAATGACTCGATCGCCGAGCAACAGAGTTACAAGACATGGTGGTTTAGTAAAAAATTTACATTGAATGAACCGCTTGAAAATCCTATTCTTTCATTCGGCGGTGTAGCGAATCGTTGTACCGTTTGGCTGAATGGGAAAAAACTGGGTTCTCACGAGGGAATGTTCGGAGGACCCGATTTCGCTGTGAAGAAATATTTGAAAAAGGAAAACACGCTTGTGGTGAAACTCGATCCGATTCCTCAGATGTTTTTAGGGAATTGGCCTCCTAACGCTAATGAAAGTTGGAAGTATACCGTGGTGTTTAATTGTGTTTATGGTTGGCACTATGCTCAAATTCCGTCATTGGGAATTTGGCGTTCGGTAAAATTGGAATCACAGGCTCCGGTGGAAATAGAGGCGCCTTTTGTATCGACCCGTTCTTTGCAGGGCGATATGCGGTTGGCAGTGACTCTCAAAAAAATAAATGCACCGCTAAAAGGTAAATTACAAATTAGGGTCGTGCCTAAAAATTTTGAAGGTGCTCCTCAATTCTTTGAACATGAAATTAATTCGTCGAAGAAAACCGAACAGTTTTCATTCGATTTCAAAATAGATGCTCCCCGCCTTTGGTGGCCTAATGATATGGGAGAACAGTCTCTTTACGATATGACAGTCGCATTTATTCCTCGTAACGGAGCTCGCCCCGATGTGGAAAAGACATCGTTCGGTATTCGTACGATCGACATGGCTCCGTTTCCGGGAGGCGAGCGAGAAGACCGTTATAATTGGACTTTCGTCATTAATGGTAAACCTATGTTTGTGAAGGGAACCGGTTGGTGTACGATGGATGCTTTGATGGATTTTTCGCGAGAAAAATATGACCGCTTGTTAAGTATCGCTAAAAGTCAGCATATTCAGATGATGAGAGCGTGGGGTGGAGGATTGCCCGAAACCGATGATTTTTATGAATTGTGCGATAAGTATGGCATTATGGTGATACAAGAGTGGCCTACGGCGTGGAACAGCCATAATACGCAACCGTTCGATATGTTACAGGAGACGGTAGTGAGGAATATGAAACGTATCCGAAACCACCCCTCTTTGGTTATGTGGGGCGCCGGTAACGAATCGGATAAACCTTTCGGGCCGGCTATCGATATGATGGGGCGTTTGAGCTTGGAGCTCGACGGTTCCCGCCCGTTTCACCGAGGAGAGGCATGGGGCGGCAGCGATCATAATTACAATTGCTGGTGGGACGATGCTCATTTGAATCATAATTTAAATATGACTTCTCCGTTTTGGGGAGAGTTCGGAATTGCTTCTCTACCGCATATAGAGAGTGTGAGACGTTATTTGGCCGAAGAGAAAGATAGATGGCCGTCTCGTCCGGGCGATCATTTCCGTCATCATACTCCTATTTTCGGGACAATGGGAGAGTTTGGCAAGCTCTCGCAATATTCGGGATACTTCATGCCCGATACCACATTGGCCGAATTTATTACGGGGTCTCAGCTCGCACAAGTTGTCGGAGTAAGGCATACGTTGGAACGGGCTCGTACTTTGTGGCCCGAAACAACCGGAGCTCTTTATTACAAGATGAACGATAATTATCCGGGTGTCTCTTGGTCGAGTGTCGATTACTACGGAGCGATTAAACCGGTACATTATTTCGTGCAGAAATCTTTTGCACCATTGACGGGAGTTTTGCTTTTCGACCGGACGAATTTGTCGAGCCAAGAAGTATCGTTGCCGTTGTATTTACTCGACGACTGCCGTCAGTTGAACGGTAAAGATTACACGGTATCGGTGACAGTTTATAATGATCGATTGGATACTGTCGTATGTCGGGACTTCGATGGGCATAGCGAATTGGAAACCGTAAAAAAATTGGGTAATCTCAATTTGAATCGAGCACAGACGAAATCGACCATGCTGTTTTTTGTTGTCGATGTTTGTTCGGAGGGTAAACGATTATCTCGTAATTATTATTTTACCAATTATGAAGTTCGTCGAGGGATAATTATGTCGATGCCTCGTACAGAGATTACTATGAAGAGAGATGGGCGACAGATAACGGTGACGAATGTCGGGAAACTGCCGGCCATAGGTGTTTATGTGGAATCCCCCAGATATGCTCATGAATTTATTGCGTCGAAAAACTATTTGTGGCTCGATCCGGGAGA
Organism: Barnesiella intestinihominis YIT 11860; assembly: GCF_000296465.1. Taxonomy (NCBI): domain Bacteria; kingdom Pseudomonadati; phylum Bacteroidota; class Bacteroidia; order Bacteroidales; family Barnesiellaceae; genus Barnesiella; species Barnesiella intestinihominis. The sequence continues at coordinate 927,787 of NZ_JH815204.1, read as the reverse complement.
GTCGCAAATTATCGAGGTGAATGTCGATTATCCGGTTTGTGTGAAAGGTTGGAATATAAATTAGGAAAACAGATATTGTATGAAAAGAGTAGTTTTTGTAGTTGCGTTAGGTTTGTTATTGTGCAGTTGTAGCAATAAGGTAGCTAAAACGGAAGGTAAACCTTATGGTGTAAATATGGCTTGTGCCGACTTCGGTTCTAATTTCCCGGGTGTATATAATACCGATTATACCTATCCTCAGGCTTCCGATTTGGATTATTGGAATGAGAAGGGATTGAAATTAGTGCGTTTCCCATTTAAATGGGAACGTTTACAATATGAATTGAACGGAGAACTGAATCGTCATGATCTCGACAAAATGAAAGATTTTGTTGCTGCGGCAGCAGAGCGAGACATGGTTGTCATGTTGGACTTGCATAACTATTGTCGTCGTTATATGAATGGCGAGCATACGATTATCGGGACAAACGGGTTGACACCGGAACATTTGGCTTCGTTCTGGAAATCGCTGGCTACGGAATTTAAATCATTTGACAATATTTATGCTTATGGGTTGATGAACGAACCTCATGATTTGGATTCTTGCACAACTTGGTTCGAGATGGCGCAATTGTGTATAGACTCCATTCGTACGGTCGATATGGATACTCGTATTATGGTGGGGGGCAATCATTGGAGTTCGGCTGAACGTTGGGTTGAACTTAGCGATACGTTGAAATATTTGAAAGATCCTGCCGATAAGTTGGCATTCGAGGCACATGTCTATTTCGATGCAGATGCTTCTGGTACTTACAAACGTGGATATGATGAAGATTCTTGCTATCTTGAAAAGGGTATAGACCGTGTGCGTCCCTTTGTGGAATGGCTGAAAGCCAATAAATTCGAAGGCATGGTCGGTGAGTATGGTATTCCCGATAGTGATTCGCGTTGGAACCTTGTATTGGATAAATTTCTGTCTTACTTGCAGGAAAACGATATAAACGGTTGTTATTGGGCTGCCGGACCGTGGTGGCCGAAAGACGAATTTATGGCGATTACTCCGGTAGACGGGAAAGACCGTCCGCAGATGGAAGTAGTGGGTAAATATTTGACAACGCAAAAATAAGATCAATATGCCCCGGCATGTATTCATATTGTTTCTTGCATGGATTGTCCCGGCTCTTGTCGAAGTACGAGCGGATAGTTGGTCGGGTAAATCGGTCGATTTTTCTCACGGAGACTTGTGTGTGTCTCCCAACGGGCGTTTTTTGCAACATACCGATGGAACTCCGTTTCTCTATTTGGGAGATACGGCTTGGGAGTTGATTTATCGATTGAACGAACCAGAGGTGGAACTGTATATGGAAAATCGTCGAACCAAAGGGTTTACGGTGATTCAAACGGTTATATTGTCCGAGCTCGATGGTTCGGACGGGATTAACAGGCCATTGATAAACGGTTCTCCGTCTACTCCCGATCCTGATTATTTCAAGTGGGTAGATCGTGTTTTAGAAATAGCCGGGGAGAAAGGGCTTTATGTGGGATTACTTCCTACGTGGGGTGATAAAGTGGATAAACAATGGGGTGCGGGACCAGAGATATTCGACGAGGCGAATGCTCGTGAGTACGGCCGATGGCTCGGACGTCGATATGCCGACACTCCCAATATTATATGGATTATCGGCGGAGACCGTAGCGGAGAGGGTAAGAACTTTACCGTTTGGAAAGCGATGGCCGAGGGCATTAAGGAGTGTGATAAACGGCATTTAATGACTTATCACCCGCAAGGAGAACATTCTTCTTCTTTTTGGTTCCATGATGAGACTTGGCTCGATTTCAATATGTTCCAAAGCGGACATGCTCAACGCGATTATGCCATATATAGGCGATTGCTACTGAACGATTTACAGAAACAGCCGATCAAACCGGTCTTAGATGGGGAGCCTCGGTATGAGAATATACCTATCGATTTTAAATCGGAGAATGGTAGATTCGATGATTTCGATGTCCGTATGACATTGTATCAAAGTATGTTTAGCGGAGCTTGCGGATATACTTACGGTTGTAATGAAGTGTGGCAGATGTATTCCGATAAGTATTCTCCGATGATAGATGCGCAAACAACTTGGAAAGAAAGCCTGGATTTAGCCGGGGCTTGCGATATGATACATTTTAGAAAATTGTGTGAGGCTATCGATTTTTTCCGAGGAAGACCATTGCAACATTTGATAGAACGACCGGAACAGACCGATGACGATTATGCTGTGGCATACGGTGGAAAAGATTATGTTTTATTTTATATGCCTTATGGTCACAGCATAACGGTAAATCTGTCCGGTTGGACTCAACGAAAAAACGTTCGGTTGGAGTGGTTTAATCCGCGTAACGGGGAACTAATATTTTATAAAAATATCGAGACAAGTGAGGCTTTTGAAGTCGTATCGCCAACACAAGGACGAGGAAATGACTGGGTTTTGATAGCCCGTTGATTATAAGATTATTTATTAAGATATTATATGGTTATGGTACAAGAGTTAGAGAGATTGAGAAAAGAGTATGAGGCTCTTATTTCAAGAAAAAACGAGAAATGCAATAAAAACAACGGGGTTTACGTTCGATATAAGTATCCTGTGTTGACTGCCGAACATGCTCCTTTGATTTGGAGATATGACTTCGACGAGAAGACCAATCCCTATATGGAGGAGCGTATCGGTATCAATGCGACGATGAATTCGGGTGCTATTAAATTGAACGGAAAGTATTACTTGGTGGTGCGAGTGGAAGGCGATGATCGTAAGTCTTTCTTTGCAGTGGCCGAGAGTGATAGCCCGGTGGACGGATTTCGTTTTTGGGACTATCCTATTTTGATGCCCGAAACAGATATTCCCGATACCAATATGTATGACATGCGTCTTACTGCACATGAAGATGGCTGGATTTACGGTATCTTTTGTGCCGAACGCAAAGATCCCAATGCACGTCCGGGAGATTTGTCGGCAGCAGTTGCTTCGGCCGGAATCGCTCGTACGAAAGATTTGAAAACGTGGGAGCGTCTTCCCGATTTAAAGACTCGTAGCCAGCAGCGTAATGTCGTTTTGCATCCCGAGTTCGTGAATGGGAAATATGCTCTTTATACCCGTCCGCAAGACGGTTTCATCGATACGGGAAACGGTGGAGGCATAGGCTGGGCTTTGGTCGATGATATTTGCCATGCAGAGGTACACGACGAAGTAATTATCAATAAACGGGAATATCATACGATTAAAGAAGTGAAAAATGGAGAGGGTCCTCACCCGATTAAGACTGAAAAAGGGTGGTTGCATCTTGCTCATGGGGTTCGTTGTTGTGCTGCCGGATTGCGCTATGTGCTCTATCTTTACATGACTTCTTTGGAGGATCCGACCAAAATGATTGCAGAGCCTGCCGGATATTTCATGGCCCCGGTCGATGAAGAACGCATAGGAGATGTTTCGAATGTTTTGTTTTCCAATGGTTGGATTGCCGATGAAGACGGGAAAGTGTACATATACTATGCTTCGTCCGATACGCGTATGCACGTTGCCGAATCGACAGTAGACCGTTTGGTGGATTATTGCTTGCATACGCCTGTCGACGGATTGCGTTCGATAGAATCGGTACGGACTATTATCGCTATGGTCGATCATAATAAAAAAATATTGAAATAAGATATCATGGAACACGTAAAATTAAGGGAAAAAATAGGGTATGGTCTGGGTGATGCCGCCTCTTCCATGTTTTGGAAGCTCTTCACCATGTATTTGTTATTTTTCTATACCGACGTGGTGGGAATCTCGGCAGCGGTAGTGGGAACCATGTTCTTGATTACCCGTATCTGGGATACATTCCTCGATCCTTTTATCGGGATTTTAGGCGATCGTACGCACTCTCGTTTCGGAAAATTCCGCCCTTATTTGTTATGGGGAGCCATACCTTTCGGGTTATGCGGCATATTGACTTTTTCGTCATGGGGTGGAGATTCCGAAATATCGAAAATCGTATATGCTTATGTCACTTATACGCTCATGATGATGGTGTACTCGTTTGTCAATGTGCCATACGCTTCGTTGTTAGGGGTAATGTCGCCCGACCCGCAGACTCGTACATCATTGTCTTCATACCGAATGACTTTTGCATTCGGGGGGAGTATTTTGGTGTTGTTCCTGATAGAGCCGTTGGTCGATATATTCAGTAAAATGAAAATAGTCGACGGCGTTCCGTCACAGGCATTCGGTTGGCAAATGGCTGCCGTCGTTTTTGCCATATTGGCGGCTATTATGTTTTTCCTTACTTTTTCGTGGACAAAAGAACGGATAAAGCCTATCAAAGAAGAGAAAACATCTTTGAAAGACGATGTGAAAGATTTGGCTACGAACAAACCGTGGTGGATTCTTTTGGTGGCCGGTATCATGGTTATCGGGTTTAATTCTTTACGAGACGGTTCGGCAGTCTATTATTTCAAATATTATGTAGAGGCCTCCGACACGTTCTCTTTTACCTTTATGAGTGCTTCGGTTACGCTCATCACCATTTATCTTGTTTTGGGACAAGCTGCTAACATATTGGGTATTATGTTGGTTCCTACGTTTACACGGTTGATGGGTAAAAAATATACTTTTTTGACGGCGACGGTAGGGGCTACCATATTCAGTATCCTATTCTATTTCTTACCCAAAGACGGCATTTATGGAATATTGGCGTTGCAAATCATCATTAGTATTTGTGCCGGTATTGTTTCTCCGTTGTTGTGGTCGATGTATGCCGATATATCGGATTACTCGGAATGGAAGACCGGGCGTCGGGCTACGGGCCTTATCTTTTCATCGTCGTCGATGTCTCAGAAATTGGGGTGGACATTGGGTGGCTCTTTGACCGGTTGGCTGTTGTTCTATTTCGGGTTCGAGGCCAATACAATACAATCAGAATCGGCATTGACCGGGATTTGTTTGATGATGAGTATATTCCCGGCCATAGCGACCGGAATATCGGCACTTTTTATTTCGAGGTATCCTTTGAGCGAAAAACGATTGTCCGAGATTTCTTCCGATTTGGAGAATCGTCGTGAGAGTGCCGAACAAAATAAAATCTAATTATATAGATATAAGCGATGATGAACAGGGTATTTAGTTACGGATTGAGCATATTATCCGGTTGTATATTGGCGGCTTGCAGTACAAGTCCTGAGGTTCCGTATTCCTTAATGTGTGAATATTTGTCGGAACCGTTGGGAATCGATATGTCTTCGCCGAGATTGTCGTGGAAAATCCCGGTTGTGGAGACAGATTCGATAGAGTCTTGTCGGGTATGGGTCTCTGCCGATAGTATGGCAGTGATAGACGGCTCTGGCCAATGTTGGGATAGCGGCGAGCTTCCGAGTGATATCCGCAGGATTGTTTACGCCGGCGATTCGCTGCAATCTTGGACTAAATATTATTGGAAAGTCGGATATAAAACGAAAAGAGAGGATCGCTTTGTTTGCTCACCGCTGTCGTCGTTCACCACAGGTATGATGTCTCCCCAAGAATGGGGCGATGCACGATGGATTAGCGATGGCCATGATAAGGATTATCGCCCGTCTCCTTATTTCCGAAAGGATTTCGAAGTGAGGAGAAACGTAAAACATGCTTATGCGGTTATCGCCGCTGCCGGTTTATATGAACTTTCTGTGAATGGTTCACGCATAGGGGACCATTTCTTGGATCCTATGTACACTCATTTCGACAAAAGGGTATTATCGGTTATGTATGATATAACGCCCAATTTGTCGGAGGGAGAGAACGTCATCGGGGTACAATTGGGAAACGGGTGGTATAATCATCAATCCACGGCAGTTTGGTTTTTCGATAAAGCCTCGTGGCGTAACCGCCCTGCATTTATTATGCAAGTACGAGTCGAGTATGCCGACGGAAGTATCGAAACTATATCGACCGATAGTAGCTGGGTAACGACCGACAGTCCTGTGATATTCAACAGCATTTATACGGCGGAACACTACGATGCACGGCAGGAAATCGAGGGTTGGAATACATCGGGAATCGATGTTTCACAATGGAAAAATGCTAAGGAAGTATCTGCTCCTACCCAGCGAATAGAGGCTCAATTAACTGTGCCGGTGAAGGAAATCGTCCGTCACAACGCTTCACGGTTTGTAAAAATAAACGATACTTGTTTTGTCTATCATTTCCCTGAGAATATGGCGGGAACGGTGGAACTTTCGGTAGAGGGGAAAGCGGGCATTGTTTTACGATTGAAACATGGGGAGATGCTGAATGAAGACGGTACGGTGAATTTAGCGAATATCGATTACCATTATCGTCCGACCGACGACAGCGACCCGTTTCAAACGGATATCGTCATATTGAGGGACGGGGAGACTCGATTTACTCCTAAGTTCAATTATAAGGGTTTCCAATATGTAGAGGTGACTTCGTCCGAACCGATAGCTCTCGACGAAAATAGTATCGTAGCATTGAAGATGCACAGCGATGTGCCGGAGATAGGACGGTTTCGTTCTTCGTCCGATTTGTTGAACAAAATATGGACGGCCACCAATAATTCCTATTTGGATAATTTGTTCGGTTATCCTACGGATTGTCCGCAACGGGAGAAAAATGGTTGGACGGGCGATGCACACATTGCCATAGAGACGGCTTTGTATAATTTCGATGCGATTACGGTTTATGAGAAGTGGTTACTCGATTTTATAGACGAGCAACGTGAAAATGGTGTTTATCCTTGTATCGTACCGACTTCGGTATGGGGATTCGATTGGGCGAACGGCGTGGATTGGACAAGTGCGTCTATCATTATCCCGTGGGAAATTTACCGGTTTTATGGTGATGAGACTCTTATGCGGCGTATGTATCCTTCGGCGAAGAAATATGTAGCTTATATCGAGTCTATTTCCAAAGATAACTTGACCGATTGGGGACTTGGCGATTGGATCCCGGTGAGAAGTAAAAGCGATGTGACTTTGACTACTTCTATTTATTATTATACCGATGTATCTATTATGGCGAAAGCTGCTAAACTCTTCGGTTATGTCGATGATGCGGTTTATTACGAAGCGCTTGCCAATAGGATAAAAGAATCGATCAACGACCGTTATTTGGACAAAGAGACCGGTCTTTATGCATCGGGTACTCAAACAGAGTTGGCTATGCCTCTTTATTGGAATATTGTTCCCGATGGATATAGGGAGAAAGTGGCAGAGCAGTTGAACCGCAGAGTCGTACAGGATTCGTGTCATATCGATGTAGGGTTGCTGGGTAGTAAAGCTCTCCTCGGAGCCTTATCTGATAACGGTTATCCCGAAACAGCCTATCGGGTGGCTACACAAGAAACATATCCTTCTTGGGGGTATTGGATAAAGAACGGGGCGACGACCTTACATGAAAATTGGCGAATCGATGTCGTTATCGATAATTCGTTGAATCATATCATGTTCGGTGAGATCGGGGCATGGTTGTATAAAACGTTGGGAGGTTTGAGAATCGATGAATCGAACCCGGCTTTCCGGCATGTTTCACTACGTCCGTATTTCCCCGAAAATTTGGACTATCTCGAAATCGAACATGAGACACCTTACGGTTGCATTTCGACTTCGTGGAAACGGGACGACGAGGGTAATATTCTTTATGAGTTCGATTTGCCCGAATGTGTGTCGGCGACGTTTACCCCGTTGGGAGACAATGTGACGTATAACGGCGATACCATCTTCTTTGCGGGGAGTCATAAACTTAAATTAGAAACCGCAACACATTAATCTTTAATCGATATTTATATGAAAAAGGCTTTCTCGTTTTTGATATTGGTTTTCCTATGTGGAATGTTTTCTGCAAGGCTTTCGGCCGAACTTTCCATGCCTCACATCTTTGCCGACCACATGGTTTTACAGCGAAACGAGGCAATCAATTTATGGGGGAGTGCGAGCCCGAAAGAAAAAGTTACTGTCGAACTGAATGGGCAGAAGACGAGTGTCCGTGCCGATGCATCGGGTAAATGGTACGCAACTTTGCGTCCTATGGAGGCCGGTGGCCCTTATACGTTAATCGTGAAAGGGGAAAAAGAGCGCCTCGCTTTCGACGATGTTTTGCTGGGTGAAGTTTGGATATGTAGCGGGCAATCCAATATGGAATTCCGTTTACATGCTGCGATGAATGCCGAAAAAGAGATTGCAGACGCCGAGAATTATTCTTTTTTGCGTTCGTTTAATGTGAAGCAAGAGATGTCGCATCGTCCGCTTTCCGATTTGCAGGGTGAGTGGAGAGTATGTGATTCGGGGAGTGCCGGTGATTTTTCGGCAGTAGGTTATTTCTTCGCCCGTGAGTTATATCGAAAATTGGGTGTTCCTATCGGTTTTATCAATACTTCGTGGGGTGGAACCGATATTGAAAGCTGGATGAGTATGGATGCTATCGACAAGTTCCCCAAATATAAACGATTGCAAGATCGTATGCGTTCTTCGCAATTCGAGGAATACGTTCGCCGTAGCGATGAAAATCGAGCCAAATTTGTCGAATCGATGAAAGCCGAACCGGGTATTTCTGAAAAGTGGTATTTGCCTTCGTATTCCAAAGACGATTGGAAAGAAGTAAGTGTTCCCGGACTATGGTCCGAAGAAGGACTGGTCTCTCTCGATGGAGTGGTGTGGCAAACCTGTCGTTTTACATTGTCGGAGAATTATATAGGGAAAGAGGCGGTTTTGAGTTTGCATGTGATTGACGATGACGATATTACATGGATTAATGGACAAAAAATAGGAGAGACCGTCGGTTACGACGTGCGACGCCTATACAGTGTTCCTGCCGGTGTCTTGAAAGAATCGAATGAGATTACTTTAAAAATATCGGATTATAGAGGCGGTGGAGGTTTGTATGGCCCGGCGAATGAAATTTATTTGAAGGTCGGGGATAAGACTATTCCTTTATCCGGAAAATGGAAATATAAAATTTCAGCTTCAAATTCCGATTTCGATTTTGTAGAATATGGGCCTAATGCTTATCCCTCATTACTTTATAATGCTATGGTTAATCCTTTGGTGGGATTGAGTATGCGAGGAGTTATATGGTATCAGGGTGAAAATAATACCAATCGAGCCAAAGAGTATTACCACCTGTTCCCTGCTATGATTAATGATTGGAGAAAAAAATGGGGGAAAGACTTTCCATTTTATTGGGTTCAACTTGCTAATTATATGGATGCAGTTGAAGTCCCTTCGGAAAGTTTGTGGGCGCAAGTTCGTGAAGCCCAAACGCAAACACTTTCTTTATCTCATACCGGTCAGGCCGTAATTATCGATATAGGAGAAGCAAAAGACATTCACCCTAAAAATAAACAGGAGGTAGGACGTAGATTGGCTTTGCATGCCCTTCATAATGATTATGGATTTTCCGATGTGGTTTGTGAAAGTCCTATGCCTAAGACCGTTCGTCGGGTGCAAGACAAAATTGCCGTACAATTCGACAATGTAGCTGATGGGCTGATTGTAAAAAACAAATATGGATATTTAATGAGTTTCGCCGTTGCCGGAAATGATGGAGTATATAAATGGGTGCAGGCTAAGGTGGCGGGGAAAGATCGGGTTGTTCTTTCATGTCCCGATGTGATAGACCCGGTGTCGGTGCGGTATGCATGGGGCGATAATCCCGATGATGCCAATTTATATAATTCGGTAGGACTTCCGGCTACACCTTTTGAAATCAAGATAGAATAATATTTCCGTTAGAAAACATGAAGGGCAATAGACATCTATCTATTGCCCTTGTTAATAGTCCTGTAATTATGTCTTAAATTTCGTCCGGCCAGGGACAAGGTTTCCCTGTTTTTTTAAAAGAGGGGCGTTGTCCGTTCGTTTGTCGTAAGAATTTGCCGAGCTCTTTGGATAACTTGTTTATTATTTGAGGATATAAAGCTGCCACGTTGTTATTCTCCTCTGTATCGTTCGGTATGTCGTATAGTTCTTTTTCTCCGGTTTCGTAGAAGTAAATCATTTTCCAATTGTCTTTTCGAATGGTACAGGACGGTCCTATTCCCGGTCCTTTTTCTCCCCATATATTCGGACAATTCCAATAAAGGCTGCGTCCCTGCGAATGATTTTTGGTCTGTTTTAGCAGAGGAACAAAACTGATACCATCAATTTCTTGTGGAACATCGTAATCGTCGATACCGGCCATTTCGAGAATGGAAGGATAGAAATCTTCTATAATCAAATAGTCGTTGCACCGTGTGCCGGGTTGTACCGTGCCGGGCCAACGGACGATCATAGGTTCGCGTATTCCTCCTTCGTATGCAGAGCCCTTTCCACATTTTAACGGGAAATTTTGGGTATACAGAGGTTCGTCCCTCCAACCGCTTCCTGTCGCATATCCTCCATTGTCACTCATGAATATAACGATGGTATTGTCGGCTTCACCATTCTTTTCCAGCCAATCCATAATATCTCCTAAACTTTTGTCCATTCCTTCGATGAGCGAAGCATAAGCCGCTTCTTTGTCCGACAATCCTTTCTTTTTGTATTTGTCGTAGAAACGGACATCTTTGTCTATGGGAACATGAATGGCATAATGCGACATGTAGAGGTAAAACGGTTGATTGTATTTTTTAGCTTTATCGAGGGCTTTTAAGGCTTCTTGGGTGAGAGCTTCTGTCATAAATGTGCCTGTTCCCCAATATTTTTCTAATCCCGGGACGGAGAACAGCGATGTAGAATTGCCTGCTTCGTCGTATCCATAATTACGCTCGCTCAGGTAAGTTGCCGGGCCACCGGCCGCATGTCCTGCAATGTTGGTCTCGAATCCGAAATGGTAGGGACTCTCTCCGGGAGTATCTATTGCACCCCAATGGGCTTTCCCGCAGTGGATCGTGTGGTAACCGTTGTCTTTTAACAATTGCACGAAAGAAGTAGCAATAAAGGTATTGTTTGTTCCATGAACTTGTGCTATGCCGTTGTAGTTCCAATCGGGAACTTCCAGAGTATTGCTGACGGCATCGGTTTTCGTGTTTTTCCGTAGAGTCCAGTTCGTGACTCGATGGCGCGAGGCATTACACCCGGTCATCAAGCTGCATCGGGTGGGAGAACTTATACTGGAAGCATAGGCCTGAGTGAACATCATACCCTGCTGAGCCAATTTTTCCATATTGGGCGTTTCATAACGCTCGTTATACATGGTTCTTTGGGTCCAAAAGGGGAGAGACGTATCTTGCCACCCCATATCGTCTACCAAAAATAAAATGATATTCGGACGGTTATCGGGTACATGGCTTGTACCGTATGTATGCATTACCGAGGCTATGGGTATTAAACTTAGTGTCAATAATGATTTATTCATGGTTATTCATTTTGTAAATACAAAGATAGATAAAAAAGGGATTATTAAAAATGGCAGTTGTTATTCGGTTGAATCATATTGATAAATTGAATATATAAAGTTGGGTATATTTTTCTGGTTTTATCGTCTTAACTCATAAAAACTGTTATAGCTTAAATTGATATCCATGAAAAAAAATGTTTTGTTTTTCTTTTTCGTGATTTTATTTCCCTTAGTCGCTTATAGTTCAGGTAACGATGCTGTTGCTAATCCGGCAGCCGTAGTCGAGGAAGGTGATGTGCGATTTACCGTTTTGACACCGCGTGTTATCCGTATGGAGTGGGATTCTTTGCATAGGTTCACCGATGAGCGTTCGTTTATTGTGATTAATCGGAATTTGCCGGTCCCTGAGTTTAAGAAAATTATAAGGGGAGGTAAATTGACGATTCGAACGGACGAATTGGAACTGACATATAAATTGAATACAGGGAAATTTTCAAAAGAAAATTTAGAGATAAAATATCTGAACAAAAAAAGAGCCTTTACGTGGAATCCGAGTGTTACTCAAAAGCAGAATTTGAAAGGGACTGCCCGCACATTGGATCGTATGGACGGTACGACCTTTATTAAGAGGAACGAACCGAGGCACGAGTTACAGTTGGAGGACGGTATTTTGTCTCGTGACGGTTGGACTCTTATCAACGATTCGTCCGGTTTGTTGTTCGATAATAGCGATTTTTCGTGGGTAAAAGAGCGGGAGAACAGAACGGTACAAGATTGGTATTTTATGGCTTATGGTTCGGATTATAAAGCTGCCCTCAAAGATTTTACTCTTTTTGCCGGAAAAGTACCACTGCCTCCTCGTTTCGTATTCGGGTATTGGTGGTCGCGTTATTGGGCATATTCCGACAATGAGATGAGAGATGTGGTTTCGCAATTCGAGAAATTCAATATTCCGTTAGATGTGTTGGTTGTCGATATGGATTGGCATGAGACCGATAGTTTATTCGCCAAACCGGACAAATGGGGACAACGTAAACATTGGACCGGTTATACATGGGAGAAGCGTTTGTTTCCCGATCCCGATCAATTTTTTGACTGGGCCAAGTCGAAGCATCTGAAAACGACCTTGAATTTGCATCCGGCATCGGGTATCGCTCCCTTTGAAAGCCAATACAAAGATTTTGCGAAACGTATGAATTTCGATATATCTACTCATGAAAATATTCCGTGGCAAGGCTCTAATAAGAAGTTTATGAGTACGTTGTTCGATGTCGTGTTGCATCCTATTGAACAGCAAGGTGTGGATTTTTGGTGGCTCGATTGGCAGCAATGGGTTTTCGATAAGGATATAGAGAAACTGAATAACACTTGGTGGCTCAATTATACTTTCTTTGAAGATATGGAACGCAATACCGATAAGCGTCCATTGATTTATCACCGTTGGGGAGGCTTGGGAAATCATCGTTATCAAATAGGTTTTTCGGGAGATGCTTATATTACGTGGAATACGCTCGAATATCAGCCCTATTTTACCAATACGGCTTCGAATGTTCTTTATGGATATTGGAGTCACGATATAGGAGGGCATAAGTTCATCGAAGACGATAATATTTATCAATTTGATCCTGAGATGTATGTCCGTTGGGTACAATATGGCGCTTTGAGCCCGATTTTGAGAACGCACTCAAATAAGGATCCATCGTTGGTAAAAGAGATATGGAGATACCGCGACGAATATTTCGACGCATTGTATAACGCTGTAAGATTGCGTTATCAATTAGTCCCTTATATCTATACGATGGCAAGGGAGACTTATGAAACAGGAGTTTCGCTGTGCCGCCCGATGTATTATGATTATCCCGAAGACGAGCGGGCATATACTTATTCTCGCCAGTACATGTTCGGGGATAATATTTTGGTAGCTCCAATCGGGGCTCCGATGGAGAATGGGGTATCTGATGTGAAGGTTTGGCTTCCGGCCGGTAACGACTGGTATGAATGGCATACGGGTACGTTATTGAACGGCGGACAGGAACTTATCCGACAATTTTCTATCGAAGAATATCCTATTTATGTTAAAGCCGGTGCTGTAATTCCCATGTATGGAAAAGAGGTGAATAGTTTGGACGATAATCCGAAGAAACAAATTATCGGTATTTTCCCGGGTGCGGCGGGTGAGTTTTCTATTTATGAAGATGCAGGTAATGATCAGAGATATGCTGCGGAGTATGCTACAACACGGGTAACGTCGCAATTGGAAAATCGTATTCAACGGATTAAGATTGCTCCGAGAGAGGGTCATTATCGAGGAATGAACCATTCGAAAGATTATCTCGTCCGGTTGTATGGAGCCGAAATGCCTCGATCGGTTAGCTTAAATGGCATGAAGGTAAATTATACGGTGTTGCCCAATTCCAGTGAATGGTCATATTGCGGTAAAGAGTTCATGGTTTCGATTCCTATATCGAATGCCGATTGTAATAAGTCGTACGAAATTGTGGTTGAGTTTGATAAAGCGAATGTTGTTGATGTAAACGATGGAATGATTAAACAATTGAAAACTTTGCATCGAGCTATCGCCAATCGAAAATTTAAATATGCCGGTAATTATGTCGTGCCCGAAGTTACCGGTTTCTGTTCCGAAACGAATTTGAAGGTTTCGTATGACCCTGACAATTTCTGTCATTATATAAATTATTTCAAGACCCATTTTCAAGAAGCTATGGAAATCACGTTAAAAGATGATTTGGTAAGTCCTTTTGCCAAATGAGTAATACTTTAATAGGGAGAAGTGGGTATAAAATTGCGAATATATCGTCTTTACAACATAATTATTAATCTTAAATTTTAGTGACATGAAAAGGCTTTTTTTACTTGCGGGTGTATTGATGTTGATCGGAGGTTTGTCAACAATGAATGCCGAAGTTATTTATGTGACCGAAAACGGCGTGGGTGACGGTATGTCGTGGAATAGTGCCGCTCCTTTGGCGGATGCTCTTTCATGGGCTGCGAAAGGAGATGAGATTTATGTGGCAAAAGGTACTTATACCGGTAGTTTTGCGTTGAAAGTGGCAGCAACCGTATATGGTAACTGTGAGGGGACTGAAACCGAACCGCCTACATATACTTCGGCCGAAGGTCTTGAAACTTTTTTGAAAGGCGATGGTAAACGTGTCGTCCTTTTGGACGGAGGGGCAGCGATTTATGGCTTTGATATATCTGGCGGGGACGCTTCGGAAGAGACTACCGGTGTAGCTCGTGGCGGCGGACTTTATATCAATAGCGGGGGCGGTGTGGCCAAGTATTGTCGCATACACGATAATAAAGCTATCGACGGGACTAAACGTTTGTTGGAGGGAAATCGTATTCCACAGAGAGGTGTTGGCGGTGGTGCTTATGTGTGGAACGGTCGGTTGGAAAACTGTATCGTTGAGAATAACATCGCGACGACAGATCCGTGGCTGAAAGAAGATAATTCCGTATGGTCAATGGGTGTTGGCGGTGGTGTTTGCTTGGAATCTTCTGGCGATCCGGGAGATGCCGTAGTCGTTAATTGTATAATACGGAATAATTATACAACTCCAGATGATGACGAAAGTTCTTATTATCATCAAGGGGGTGGTATTGCCATTAAGTCGGGGTATTTGATTAATAGTCTTATCGTAGGGAATAGGGTGAATGGATCGAATAATAACCAAAATGTCGGCGGTGGTGTGTGTACTACCGAAAAGGAGGCTTATATAATTAATTGTACAGCCTATGACAATCATGTAAAAGGATTGGGTGGCGGTTTCGGATTCCAGTCTCAAAATGCAGATGGAATGAGGGCTGTCGTATCAAACTGTATCGCATGGGGTAACACTTGTCGAGATGACGATTATGGTACAGGTAATGCCAATATTCGTTACGGAAACGCTCAAACCGACGGAGAACTTCCCAACCGAGTAACCATCAATGTGGTATGTGTTCCAGAGAATACAGTAAGTGCCAGTGCAATTACCTCCGATCCTATGTTTGTTGATGCAGCGAACGGTAATTTCCGTTTAGCTGAGGGTAGCCCCTGTATCGATGCCGGCGATGATCCCGCTATCGAAGGGTATGATACCGATTTGGACGGTAATGCCCGTATTTTTGGAGCAGCTGTTGATTTAGGACCGTATGAAGTTAATGACGGCAGTGCCATAGAAACCGCCGAAACCAATGGCGGTGAAATCGTTCGTGTTCAGTATTACACGATGCAGGGAATCGAAGTGACTTCCCCGTCTGTATCGGGACTCTATATTGTCAAGAAGACGTATGATACCAAGAAAGTAGTTGTTGAAAAAAACTTTATTTCGGTCAAATGACTTCGAGCCTTTCGAAATAGTATGGTGAATAAATAAAAAACTTAGAAAATAGTTTGAGAATGATGGGTATAAAATTTTATACCCATCGTCTCAAATAATAGTAATATTTACTAATCTTAAATTTAAATGACATGGAGAAAAAATTTTTACTAGTGGGAGCGTTATTGCTGGCCGGAGGTTTTTCGACAATGAATGCCGATGTTATTTATGTGACAGAATCCGGTTCGGGCGATGGAACATCGTGGAGTAGTGCTGCCAGTTTGGAAGATGCTCTTAGTTGGGCCGCTGCCGGTGACGAAGTTTTTGTCGCTAAGGGGACGTATACGGGTAGTTTTAAGTTGAGGGCTGCTGCCAAAGTTTATGGGAATTGTGTCGGCACGGAAACCGAACCGCCTACGTATACGACAGCCGAAGGGCTCGAAACTTTTTTGAAGGGTCCCGGAGGAAAACGGGTACTTTATTTGGACGGAAAGGCATCGGAAATTTATGGACTGGATATATCTGGTGGAGATGCATCGACGGAGACCACAGGAGTCGGTCGTGGCGGTGGTGTCTATATTAATGATGGAGGGGCAACTTTGAAGTATTGCAATATTCATGATAATATAGGTGTCGATGGCTCTAAAAATATTTTAGGTTCCAATGGGAAAGCTCTAAAAGGTGTTGGCGGAGGCCTTTATGTCTTGAATGGTAGGTTGGAAAATTAATTGTATTATTGAAAACAACATTGCGACTACTGCTCCGTGGGAAGATACGTCGAAAACTTGGTCTACGGGTATCGGAGGCGGTATTTGCTTGGATGCAACCGAGGGAAATGGGTGTAATCCCGATAATGCCATTGTATTGAATTGTATCATTCGTAATAACAGTACGACTCCAACCGACGATGGGGATTCTTTCCAAAGTCAAGGAGGCGGTATCGCCATCAAGTCGGGTAAATTAATTAATAGCCTTGTTGTCGGGAATTCGGTGAATGGGTCGCTGAATAATCAATCGGTAGGTGGAGGCGTCTGTTGTACTGAAAAAGATGCTTATGTGATTAACTGTACCGTTGCGAAGAACCATGTTCAAGGATTGGGTGGCGGTATCGGATTTCAGACGACAAATGCCGACGGTATGACTGCTACTGTTGCCAACTGTATCGCATGGAACAATACATGTCGTGAAGACGATTATGGTACAGGTAATGCCAATATTCGTTTCGGTAACCCTCAAACAGATGGTAAATTACCGGAAAGAGTGACTATCGGAGCCATTTGTGTACCTGAAAAAACGGTCAGTGCCAGCGCAATTACTTCCGATCCAAAATTTGTCGATGTAGCAGGAGGAAATTATCGTTTGGCAGAAGGTAGCCCTTGTATCGATGCCGGTGATGATCCTGCTATCGAAGGATATGATACCGATTTGGCTGGTAATGCCCGTATATTCGGTGCGTCGGTCGATTTAGGTGCTTATGAGGTAACGGACGGTAGTGCCATAGATGATGTTGAAATTCAAGAGGGAGAAGTGGTACGTACTCAGTATTACACGTTGCAGGGTGTAGAGGTTACTTATCCCAGTGTTTCAGGACTTTATATCGTTAAGAAGACCTTCGATACGAAGCAAATAATTACCGAGAAGGTGTTCATCACGATTAAATAAATATTTCGATGTTTTGTTTGGGTGTATTCGGTAGGGAATTCCGATATCGTCTCAGGCTATTGCTTGCCGAATACCCCTTTTTCAGTCACCGTTAAATCTTTATATCATGAAAACAAATCTACTTAGCTTTTTAGTTTTTACAGTATTTTCATTTCAAAGCGCATATGCTGTAAAATATTTTGTTACCCCAGACGGTAGTGAAGACAGTGACGGATTGAGTTGGGAAACCTCTACTTCGTTGAATGCAATATTGACGTCGACCAAATTGTCGGAGGGAGACGAAATCTTTGTAAAGAAAGGAACATACGTAGCTCCAGAGGGGGCCAGTTTTACTTGTAATAGAGCCGATGTGAAGGTGTATGGAAATTGTGAGGGTACAGAGAGTGAAAAACCTGTTTCTTATCAGTTGGACAATATTGAGACTTTTTTGAAAGGCAGTGGTCGCCGGGTATTGTATTTTAAGACGGCGTCTTACTTTGTAGGGTTCGATATATCGGGTGGGGATGCTTATAATTCTACTGCGGGAGCCGCAGGTCGTGCCGGTGGTGTTTATATCGACCACCCCGATGGAATGATAGAATATTGTATCGTCCACGATAATTATGGATCAAAAACCGATGGCTCCATTAAAGGTGTGGGCGGAGGCGTGTATGCTCGCGGAATCGTAAAGAATTGTATCGTTGAGAATAATATAGCCATAGCAGCCGATGGAAAGAAACCGGGTGTCGGAGGCGGAGTCTGTTTAGATGGTGGGTATTTATTGAATTCCATTATACGAAATAATCATTGTGTCGCAGACGAATCGAACAATACATCGACAGGAGGTAATAATGGAGGTGGTGTTTCGATTAAAACGGGCTATGTCGTGAACTGTTTGGTCGAGGGCAATAAAATTGGCGGGACGGCCAATAATGCCAATTATGGAGGCGGAATAGATTGTAGCATGGTAACCGAACCGGCTGGGGAAGAGATTGTGGCTCATGTAATAAATTGTACGGTCGTAGGAAACGATGCGACGAGTGGCCGCGGCGGTGGTATAGGGTTTGGAAATAAAGGCAGTTCGGAGGTTGTGAATTGTATCGTTGTCGATAATGTCGCTCGGTCTGAATCGACACCAGCCGGATCTAACGTTTTTCTGGGACCCGAATCGACGGCGGAAGTTACATATACGATATGGCCTGAATCCGAGGGCGGTGTAGGCAATCTCAATGCCGAACCTCAGTTTGTCGATGGAACTTATATGCTTCAATCTTCGAGTCCGGCGATAAATGCGGGAAATAACGAGGCTATTGGCGATTATGATAAAGATTTAGCCGGAAAAGAGCGGGTTGTTAATGGAACAGTGGATATGGGCGCTTATGAATATGACGGGCTTCCGAGTTCCGTAGAATCGAGTTTTATCGAGTCTGATGAGCCTGTAATAGAAATTCAATATTTTACCTTGTCGGGCCTTCGGTTAGAAAAACCTCAATCCACAGGAATTTATTTGATAAAGAAGATATATGCCTCCCGGAGATATGAAGTCTCGAAGATGGTATTTGTATATAAATAGTTTTTGGGAAGAGTGACTGCACCACTATCCGGTGCAGTCCTTTTTTCGAGGAAATTGGGTTTGTAGTGTTAGATTTTAAATTTATCGAAAAATAACAGAAACAATGGATGAGGTCGTTTTTCAAAGATTTGTCGATGGAGATGATGCGGCATTCACTTTTATTTATAATAAGTATGTCGATCTTCTTTTGCAATATGGCAGAAGTTTGGGATTTGAAAAAGAAGTATTGAAAGATGCCATTCAAGATGTCTTTGTTAAACTATATCTTAATCGGAGGAGCCTTAGCGAAGTGAGGAACTTGAAATATTATTTATTCAGGTCTTTGAAGAATAATTTATTAGATATGTTGAAAGTATCGGTAGATACTTGTAGTATAGATGATTATCAATATAAATTCACTATAAAATGGAATATATTGAATGAGTTGATAGCCGAGGAGGATAAGAAAGAAATAGAAGGAAAATTGAATAAATTACTCAGTTCTCTTACCGGTAGACAACGGGAGATTATATATCTGCGATTCATTCATGAGTTGGAGTATGAAGAGATCGCCTCTCTTATGCACATGACCATACAGTCTTCAAGAAAAGCCGTGTCGAGAGCAATTGGTAAAATGCGAAAGTTGAAAGTGGCTTTTCTTTTTATAATAATCTGTTTATGGTAAAGAAAATTGGAAAAAGAGGGGACAAAAAATGGATTTTGTCGTCTGTATAATAAAAGAAATTTGAAAAAAAATATATCCAAACGATAGAGATGAAAACAAGGGCAGAATATAATATTCTTGATTTTCTTAAAGATGATTCGTTTTTAAGAAGTGTTTTGCTTTTGACCGACGACGATGTTGAATTTTGGGATAATTATGTTTTAGAGAATCCTGAGAAAAAACAAGAAATTGAAGCGGCGAAACAACTTCTTTTGTCTATGACATTCGATGATGAAACTTATTCCGAGCAAGAGAAGCTGGAACTTTTGGAGCATGTCAACGATCAAGTGAAATCGATACGGAGGCATCGTTTGTATGTGGGCTTTTATAAAATTTTTGCAGCGGCATGTGTCGTCGCTTTACTTTCGGTAGGTGTTTATTCTTTTTTTGCCCCTTTTACTTCCGATAATCAAGTAGCGACGATAGAGAAGAACCGATCTAATTTTGAGAAAGATACCCGATTGGTCATTGCTGGGGAAAGGACGATTCCTCTTGAAGAGGGGGACGATGTGTTGTATGGAGGTGGCGAGGCGACTATTTCGTCAATAAACCAGCAGGACGAACGATATGCAGTAGATGTAAACGATAGTAAGGTCGAATATAATGAATTGATCGTGCCTAAGGGTCGCAGAGCTTCTCATTTGGTATTGGAAGACGGTTCGAAGGTTTGGGTCAATTCGGGCTCGACGTTTCGTTTCCCGACAACTTTTGAGAAGAATAAACGGGAAGTATATGTCGATGGCGAAATTTACATCGAGATTGCCAAAGATGCCGAAAGGCCGTTTTTTGTAAAAACTTCGGAAATGAGTGTGAGGGCATTGGGTACTCGATTTAGTGTGATGGCTTATCACGATGAGTTGGCTCAGTCTGTTGTCTTGGTTGAAGGATTGGTCGAGGTTCAATCGAATGATGAATCGAAAAAGAAAATTTTGCAACCTGACCATATGCTGACTTTGGCGAGCAACTCTATGGATATTACTGCGGCGAATACGTATGATTTTATTAGTTGGAAAGATGGATTGCTCCAATTCCGCAGCCAGCCGTTGTCGATGATATTGGCGAAAATTTCCAGACATTATGACCTTTATATCGATTGCGAAAAGGATATTAAAGATTTGAAATGCAGTGGAAAGTTGGTTTTGTTCGATGATCCGAAAGACGTATTGGAAACTATTTCCCGTACGATTTCATTGGAAAAGGCCGATTCTAAAACGGTTCCCATGTCGTATGAAATGAACGGAAATACTATTTTATTGAAGAAGAGAAGTTAATTATAAAACTTGTTAACTACTAATACAGAAAAACTTATGTTACCTTGGAAAAATCTATTTGGAATGTATGGGAGAGGGCATTTCTGTAATAAATTGAAACGTTCGATTCTATTACTTTTTTTGCTGGGTATGTTCCCGTATGCATGGGGCCAGCAAACCAATGTATCTCTCAATTTGAGAAATGTTCCTATTAAAAGTGTTTTGTCTCAAATTGAGAAGTCGACCAATTATTATGTTTTTTTCTATACGGATAATTTGAACTCCGAATTGTCTAAAAGGGTGAATGTTACAGTCAATAATACGCCGGTTGTTACTGTCTTGAACCAGATTTTCAGTACAACGAATATTTCTTATGAAATAAAGAATAAACGTCAAGTGAGTTTATTTCTGGTAGAGAAATCGTCGCCGAAAAGTAAGGCTCAGGCTGTAAAGTCAAATAAGATACAGATTACGGGAACCGTTTTCGATGCCAATAACGAACCGTTGATTGGCGCCAGTGTTCGGGTATTGGGGACGACGATTGGTTCTATGGCCGATATAAACGGGGCATTTAAGCTGGAAGTTTCCCCCGGAGATGTATTGGAAGCCTCTTATATAGGATATAATCCTCAGCAGGTAAAGGTCGGTTCACAAACCCGGTTCCAATTTGTTTTGGAGGAGGTTGCCAATACGTTGGACGACATCGTTGTTGTCGGTTATAGTTCACAGAAAAAAGAAACGGTTACCGGTTCTATCTCTATGGTAACCACAAAGGATCTTTTACAATCGCCGCAAGCTAATATTAGCAATGCACTCGGCGGTAGGATTCCCGGATTGTTGAGTGTGCAACGAAGCGGTGAACCAGGGCAAGACATGTCTACGTTGCGTATACGCGGTGTCGGTACTTTCGCCAGTGATGCGGAATCACAGAATCCTTTGATAATGGTAGATGGTATCGAAGTGAATAACTTGAACGATATAGACCCGAACGAAGTGGAGTCGTTGTCTATTTTGAAAGATGCTTCGGCGACTGCCGTATATGGTGTGAGAGGTGCGAATGGTGTTATTTTGATTACGACAAAGCGTGGTGAGTTGGGAAAACCGAAAATTAGTTTTTCGACAAATGTCGCTATCACGAATTTCCCGTTTTTGCCCGAACCGATGAATTCGTATGAATATGCAAGGGCTTATAATGAGGCTCAGGCTTACGATTATTATTCACAGTTATCGTATATTCCACGTTACTCGGAGGAAGCTATCGAAGCATATCGAACCGGTTCTGATCCTCTGTTTTATCCAGATATCAATTGGTATGATTATATGTTGAAGGATTTCTCGACTCAGACTCAGACAAACTTTAATGTGAGCGGGGGAACCGAGCGGGTGAAATATTTTGTTTCATTGGGTGTGTTTACGCAGAACGGTATGTTGGATACCGGTATATATGACCCGGGGTATAGCTATCAAATTGCATTCAGACGCTATAATATGCGTTCGAATTTCGATATAAATGTTACGAAAAATCTGTTGTTGAGTTTAGATATTTCTAACCAGATGGGAAATTTGCAGAACCCTAATTGGAGTACAGGACAAATTATGGAGTCGTTGAATTCGACACCGTCTAATGCTGCACCGGGAGTAATTGACAACAAGGTTGTGACGATAACCGATGTATTCGGTAGCGGGCGAAATCCTGCCAGTCCTTATACGAGAGGTTGGAAATCGAAGTATGAAAATAATTTGAATTTATCGGGACGGTTCACGTATAAAATGGATTATTTATTGAAAGGACTTTCTTTGCGTGGAGCTCTTTCTTACAAGAGTTATAGTACAGAAACGAAGACCTATAATGACCGTGGAATAACCTATGACTTGCGAAGAGCCGGCGATGAGTTGATTTTTGTTCCGTCTACCGATCCCGGGAAATTGACTTATCAAGGAACAAATAGCAGGAATATACGCATTTATTCGGAAATCGGAGCGGAATATACTGGCAAGTTCGGGGAGCATACGGTAACGGGATTGGTCTTGTACAATCAAGGGAAATATTATAATCCTACATTAAAGTATAATATTCCTAATGGATATCAAGGATTGGTCGGTCGGGTTACGTACAATTACGGCAACCGTTATTTGGCCGAAGTAAACGTAGGATATAACGGTACTGAGAATTTTGCCCCGGGCAAACGTTTCGGGTGGTTTCCTGCGTATTCGTTGGGGTGGGTTTTGACCGAGGAGCCTTATTTCCCTCGAAATGAAGTCTTGTCATTCTTGAAAATAAGAGGGTCGTATGGAACCGTAGGTAACGATAAAATCGGTGGGGACCGCTTTTTATATTTGCCATCGGTATATACCTATACGGGTAGTAATTCGTATTATTTTGGAGAAGTGGGTTCGTCATATGTGGGATATGTGGGGTCTAACGAGAGTAAGGCCGGTAATCCTGATTTGACATGGGAGAAAGCAATCAAATGGAATGTCGGGGCCGATGTTAAATTTTGGGGAGATCGTATAGGTTTAACGTTCGATTACTTTATGGAGTATCGGGATAATATCCTTTGTAACCGTAATACGGTTCCTACTATCATCGGTATTTCGGCATCGAATCTTCCGGCTTATAATATGGGTCGCATGAGAAATTCTGGTTGGGACGGAGAAATTTCTGTCGGCGATCGTATCGGTGATTGGAGCTATTTTGTAAAAGCTAATTTTACGTATGCCCATAATAAGATTTTGGAACAAGACGAAGTTATCCGTAATGAAGATTATCTCTATCGGACAGGATTACGTTACGGGCAATTCTTTGGTTATGTGGCCGATGGAATTTTCAACTCTTGGGAAGAGATAAATGCCGCAGGACGACCCGAGTATGTGATGGCTAACAATAATAATAAGATACAGCCGGGAGATGTTCGTTATGTGGATATTAACGGTGACGGCAAAATTAATGACGATGACCAAGTTCCTATCGGGTATTCCAATTTTCCGGAAATCATGTATGGAATTTCATTAGGAGGGTCTTATAAAAATCTCGATATTTCATTGCTGTTTCAGGGGGCGACTCACGTGTCCAATATGCCTTCTCGTCGTATTATGCGGGGCTTTTACGAATATACGGGAGCTAATCGTGATTTGTTGAAGAGTTGGAGTTACGAGCGTTTTGTCAATAACCAGAAAATCGTTTATCCTCGCTATGGTGTGAATGGAGTAGGACATAATTACCTGACATCGACTTATTGGTTGGAAGATGCTTCATACCTCCGTTTGAAAAACGTAGAAGTCGGTTATACATTCAGACAAGAATCTTTGAAGAAAGCAGGTATTGGTTCTATTAGAATCTATGTAAATGGAAGCAATTTATTGACATGGACCGATATGTTACCCGGACAGGATCCCGAAGTCGCCAATGCCGGAGTGACGAATAGCGAACCTTATCCTGTTACACGGGTATTCAACTTCGGGATCAATGTTAATTTTTAATTGGATAGTAACGACCTAAAATATTATACCATGTATTTAAAGAATATAAATTTGAAAAGGCTTAAACAGCTTGTTTCTCCCTTACTAATCTTATTAGTTCTGGTGTTGCCGGTCGCTGTCGTATCGTGCGAAGATATGATGGGAAACTATTTGGAGAAACCGCCGGGAGGAGATGTGACAGAAGATACTATATTTTCATCGAGAACACAAGTGGAGACATTCTTAACGAGTATTTATCAGATGGGTATCCATTCTAATTTAGGGTATGCTTCGGCAAACTCGAATGTTTATTCCAATAGGGACGAGAACATTTTCGCCGGAGCTTGCGATGAGGCCGAAACGTGTGCCAACTGGTATCGCATGAACTGGTGGAACGAGGGTTCTATCTCGGCTAATCGTACCGATGATTCTCGATTTGATTATCGTTTTGTAGCTATCAGGAAGATAACGGTTCTTTTGGACAGGATTTATGATGTCCCCGATATTACTCCTGAATATAGAGACCAGTTGATAGCCGAGGCTAAGCTGATAAGAGCGTTGAATTATTTTGAGATGATGAAGCGTTATGGCGGGATGCCTATTATTCGGGAACGCTTGCAGTTGGACGATAATTTGAAAATACCTCGTGCCAGTTTAAGGGAGATGCTTTTTTTCATCTTGCAGGATATTGACGAGGCTTATCCGGCTTTGCTCGATAATGCTTTGCAGAATCTGAGGGGGCGTGTTCATAAGGGAGTAGCGTTGGCGTTAAAGTCTAAGGTATTGCTTTATGCAGCTAGTCCGTTGTTTAATACCAACGAGCCTTATATGGATTTTGGGACGAATAATAATCTCATTTGTTTGAACGAACCTAAAAATATGGTGTGGTGGGAGCGTGCTGCCGCAGTTGCCGATTCTTGCATTCGCTGGGCGGAAACGAATGGTTGTTATTTGATTACCGATCAGGGAGTGGATGCCAATTATCAATATAGTTGGGAGGTGTATGATAATCCCGAGATTATTTTAGCCGAGAAGGCCGCTCAGGGTATGGGTTGTTGGAATCGTCCGTGGTCGGGTATTATTCCGGGCTCGATTATTGCCGGTAGTTCGGGTACAAACGGGACGACGCCTTTGTTGAACTTTGTGCGTAAGTATGAAGATCGTGATGGTAATAAGGTCGAATGGAACGGTGGCGATGATTTACAAGCGAAGTTGGCAAATTTGGATAGACGTTTTGCACAGACTATCGCATATAATTTATCTTGGTGGAATTCACAGACGCCCGAGGTTCAGCTTTGGGAAGCCAATGAAGAACTGGGCGTTGCGGCCGGCAAGCATATCAAGGATTGTTATGGAGGATTTTGGTTGCATAAGTTAGTCTCTCCGTCTATCATGCGTCCCGATAACCAAGAGCCTGTTCCCAATTCTACACTTTTCCAATTGAACGAAATTTATTTGAATTTTGCCGAGGCTATGAATGAGGCTTATGGACCGGACGATAAACATGGTTATAAATATTCGGCAAGAGAGGCTATAAATATTATTCGCGAGCGTTCGGGACAACCGGCTATTTTGTCGGGTAGTGGAATCTATTCCGATTTTAGGGAATTGGTTCGTAATGAACGAGCTATTGAATTAGCGTTCGATAACCATCGTTTTTGGGATGTGCGTCGTTGGATGATTGCCGAGCAAGAAGGAGTGATGAGTGGAGCTATGTATGGCATTAAGATTTATTGGATTAATTCGAGTCCGCAAGAGTTCCGCTATACGCCCTATTTGTATGAGAACCGTACATTTACGAAAAAAATGTATTTGCACCCGTTTTCTACGAACGAGGTTAATAAGGGATATTTGATACAGAATCCAGGTTATTAATTCAGATGTACTATGATCAACATGAAGATAAAGAAAGATTGCCTCATGAAGCATAAAATATTTTTGCTGGTTCAAGGTTTGTTGTTTACTGGGCTTTTATCTGCTCAGGTGGTTCATACCGATTCGACGTTTTCTGAGAAAATGATTCCGATTGCTTATGGAGAGCGGGCAGAATGGGAAATGACAGGTGCGATATCTTCTGTAAAGGGAGATGAAATGTCGAAGTCGTTTACCACGAATGTTGCAAATACTTTATATGCGAGACTTCCGGGACTTACAGTGGGTCAACAGAGTGGAGAGCCCGGGAACGATGCCCCTACGTTGCATGCTCGCGGTATAAGCACGTTTGGAACAGGGCGGGACGTTACTATTATAATTGACGGTTTCCCTTCTACGTTGGAATTATTTCAACAGTTGACGCCTCAGGAAATAGAGTCGGTTAATTTGTTAAAGGATGCTGCCTCTGCGGCGATATATGGGAATAAGGCTGCCAATGGTGTATTGCTTGTAAAGACAAAGAGAGGTGTGAATGCACCTTTGGAACTGAAACTGGGCATTCGCTTCGGTATGCAGCAGGCCATGAGGTTACCGGATTTTTTAGGATCGTATGACTATGCCCAGTTATACAACGAAGCTATGGTTAACGATTTAGGTCCGGGCTCTGAGGTGTATTCTCCTGCCGATTTGGAGGCTTATAAGAATGGAACGGATAAATATAGGTATCCGAATGTGAATTGGTATAATCAACTGCTTCGAACTCTTTCGCCTCTTGCCGACTATGATTTGTCGGCAAGAGGTGGTTCCGATGTCGTACGATACTTCGTTTTATTGAATGTCGCGACGAATAAGGGATTATATAAGGGTACAGAAAAAGAGTCGGATTATACGAAGGACTTTTCGTATACGCGATATAATTTCAGGACGAATGTCGATGTGAAATTGTCGAAACGCATCTCTTCGGAATTTACTTTGGGGGGAAGTGTAGAGGATCGTGTGAATCCTGGGCGAGTAAGGAATGACGTAAGCGGTGAATATAGTACGAATGTATTCAATTTAATTGCAAAACTTCCGCCCAATGCGTTTCCGATTTATCATGAAAATGGCCAAATAGGAGGTAATTCTGCCTATTATAATCCGTGGGCAGAGATTACAGAAACAGGATATTATTCTACGAATAAGCGATCTGCACAATTGTCCGCTAAGTTAATAGGCGATTTGGGTATGATTACCCCGGGGTTGAGTATTTCGGGAGCGGTCGGTTTCAATACGATATATAAATCGTATACCATAGCATCTAGGGATTATGCCCGATATGATATGTCCGGACAACAGTTTGGTGAAACCTCTTCTATGTCTATAAGCGAAAGTGCGTATAATCAATGGCGGAATTTTGTCGTTCATGGTTTTGTGAACTATGATAGGGTTTTCGGAGAGCATCATGTGGATGCTATGTTGATGGGTGGTTATGAGGAATATAACGTATCATCTACCGATTTACCGTATAAGGATATCGTTTCGGGTGGTCGCTTGACTTATTCTTACGATAAGCGGTACGTTGCAGAGTTTTCCTTTGCTTACTCGGGCAACGATAATTATGCACGCGGAAAACGTTTTGGATTTTTTCCGGCCGGATCGTTGGGGTATGTGATTTCTAATGAAGAGTTCCTAAAAGGTAACAAAATAGTAGATTACCTTAAATTGAGGGCTTCGTATGGACTCACAGGGAATAAAGATAACGGATCTACAAGATTCCCGTATAATCAGTATTATACAGGTGGAAACTATTATCTCGGTCAGTCGAATGCTGCATCGTATTATTACGTTCAGAATTATTATGCCAATCCAGATGCTACATGGGAAAAAGACAGAAAATTTAATATCGGTATCGATGCCGTTCTTTTCGATAGATTAAGCATTACGGCTGATTATTTCAAAGAAAAGCGATATGATATTTTGACGATGCCGTATGATGTACTTCCTAGTTTTGTAGGATTCAAGCGTCCTGAATTGAATATAGGGCGGGTGAGTAACCAAGGATTCGAGGCTGTGGTGCGTTATACCGGAAAAGAAACCAAAGATTTGACCTGGTTTGTGGAGGCAAGTGCTTGGTTTGCAAGAAATAAAATATTGTATAATGCCGAGGCTCCTCAAAATTATGCTTATCAGTATAGAACCGGGCATAGGGTTGATCAACCGTTTTTGTTAGAAGCACTGGGGTTCTTTAACGACCAAAACGAAATAGATAGTTCGCCGAAGCAGACTTTTGCAGCGGTTCAACCGGGCGATTTGAAGTATGCCGATTTAAATAACGATAAAAGAATCGATTCGGAAGATTTTAAAGCCATAGGTTATACCGATGTCCCTGAGTGTACTTTGGGTTTGCATGCGGGATTGACATATAAGGGTTTTGATTTCGATGTTTTATTTCAAGGAGCTTTGAATCGGTCGGTTTATTGGAGCGGCTCATATTTCGAAGCCTTCCAGAATGATGGACAGATTTCTTCTATTGCACTGAATAGGTGGACAGAGGATACAAAATCGACAGCTACTTATCCTCGGCTTTCGGCCTCCAATAATCTGAACAATTATCAGTCTTCTTCTTTTTGGCAGAAGAACGGTGATTTTTTGAAACTTCGTTCTTTGGAGATAGGGTATACAATTCCGAAGAATTTGACTCGAAAGATAAAAATTGAAGGAGTAAGAGTTTTCATGAATGGGACTAACTTGTTCTCGTTAGACCATATGGACGGATTTACCGACCCGGAGACTATGACCGGTTATCCGGCAATGAGGACGGTGAGTTTAGGACTTAGTGTTCAACTTTAATATTAAAATTAAGTATTATGAAACCATATAAGATTCCGGTTATTGTCGGGCTATTGTTTTCGGTAGTTTTCTATTCGTGTGACGATCTCCTCGATCCTAAGGCGGAGACTAATTTAACAGAAGAGTTTGCTAATGTTTCGTATAATAATACATTGGCTCGATCGATAGGTCTTTATTCTTATTTGCCAGACGGCCTTTCTTATCTGGACGGTGCAATGATGGCGGCTGCGAGCGACGAGGCTGAATATACTTTGGAAACAGCTTCTATTCATGGTTTTAACGTAGGTAGCTGGAATGCCAATAATAATCCAGACGGATCGGCGTGGGAACGTAACTTTGAAGGAATATTTGCTGCGAATTTATTTTTGAAAGAATCTGACGAGGTCGATTTGGATTATTTGAAATATGACCCTACAAAACAGCAAGATTATCAGAATCGATTGAATAATATTCATCGATGGAAATATGAGGCTCGTTTTTTGAGAGCTTACTATTATTTCGAATTGGTGAAACGGTATGGCGGTGTTCCTATTATAACGGAACCGCTGGGTTTGAAATCCGATTTGTCGACTTTTTCGAGAGATTCCTTATCTGCTTGTATAAGGTTTATTGTCAGTGAGTGCGACTCGGCTGCGGCAGTTTTACAGGCTCCCGATAGAATGACCGACGTTGCCAATAATTTGGGTCGTGCAACGAAAGGAGCTGCTATGGGGTTGAAGTGTAGAGCTTTACTTTATGCGGCTAGCGATTTGTTTAATAAGCCAGAGGAGTGGGCTCCCGGTTATACTCATAAAGAATATATTTCCATGCAAGACGGGAAGAGCCAGCAAGAACGTTGGGAGGAGGCCGCTGCGGCTTGTAACGATTTTATTACGACTTTGGGAAATAAATATCCGATGGACGAGTATCGTTTAATACGGGATTATCAGAATGGTGAGATAATATTCGACAGACGATACGGTTCGACCAATACTTTTGAAAAGAATAATTATCCGGTTGGATATAATTTGGGACAGAGCGGGAATACGCCTTCACAGAATTTGGTGGATGCTTATGAGATGATTGACGGTACTCCGTTTGATTGGAATAATCCGGAGCATAAGTCCAATCCTTATGCCAATAGAGACCCTCGGTTAGCGATGTCGATTTTGACGAATAACGTGGAATTCAAGGATCGTACGATCGAAGCATGGACCGGCGGTCGAGATGGAAAGGGTGTTATTCATGCCACGCGTACCGGCTATTATATTTATAAATTCATAGATCCTAATTTAGATTTGTTGCAGAACCGTACGAGTGTGCATCATTGGGTAATAATGAGATACGCCGAAATCTTATTGAGTTATGCAGAAGCCATGAATGAGGCTTATGGGCCTACGGGTAATGTTGGTTACCGGTTAAATGCCGTCAGGGCTTTGAATCAAGTGAGGAATCGAGTCGGTGTTGAAATGCCGGCTGTACCTACGGCTATATCGAAAGAGGAGTTGAGAGAAAAGATTCGGAACGAACGTCGGGTGGAATTGGCTTTCGAGGATCATCGTTTTTGGGATGTGCGTCGTTGGATGATTGCGCCAGAGACATTGGGCGCACCGCTTCGGGGCGTGGAAATAACGAAAATTTCAGATGAAGAGTTCGAATATAAACCCATTGAGGTGGAAAAAAGAACATTCGAGCCGAAAATGTATTTATATCCGATTCCTCAGGCCGATCTTAATACGACCGGTTGGGTACAGAATCCACTTTGGTAAAGAGATAATAACTAATAAACACGAAATAAGATGAAATCAATGATAAAAAATCGTCTTTTACTTGTGACTGCAATTTGCTTTTTGTTTGCTACATCATGTCAATACGATGAAATTGTAGATATTCCTTATCCCGAATCTTTGGTTTATTTACCGATTGCTGTTAATGGGAGTATTTCACCTGACGGTATCTATACGATTGAAGAAGGAGCATCGACGGCGTGGGTTTCTCCTACGCCGGGACAACCGATGAAATATACAGTGAGGAACGCCGATAATGCCTTTGTTATTCCGTTGGGTATTTATCGTTCGGGTACGGGAAAAACTATTAAAGGCTCTGTAAATGTTTCGGTAATGTTGAATACGGATACGGTTCAAACTTTGATAGATAATGGTGTTTTGACCGATGTGGAAGTTTTGCCTTCTGAATATGTCCTTCAAATACCACAAAATATCCAAATACCCGATGGGAAAAACGAAACGACTTTTGATGTCTCCGTGGCATTGGATTTTTTGAGAAAAGATGCTCCTAAAAAGTATGCTATGGGTATTGTGATTTCTGATGAGAATAATCGTGTGAATAAACAGCTGAATACAGGCATTATATTGATTGATACGAAAATAACGATACCAGTAGCTACATTTACTACACAACTCGACGGTAGCTCATTCGATACGTTCGTATTTACTAATTCTTCTCTTTATTGGGATTTCTTTTCGGGCGAGGAGCCTTTCTCTTGGGATTTTGGAGATGGGTCGGCGATTTCGCATGAAATTAATCCGAAACATCAATATGGAGCTGTTGGCGATTATAATGTAACATTGACGGTAAGGGGGATTACAGGCGAGACGGTTACGGTAACCAATACGGTTTCTGTGAAAAGTAATTAAACAGATAATTTAATTTTTATACGATGAAAAAGATATGTAGTAGTATTTTTAGGGTGTTGGTTATTCCGTATGTAATGTGCGGATTTGTTGCCGCCCAAAACAGTTACACGTTGAATGGGCTTTCGGAGTTAAAGGAGTTTACGGCCGGTTCGGTGGAAGAGACTGTTGAGAATTTGACTTTGATTGAACCGGAGGGAAGCGAGATGATTCCAGAGTCAGAGATTTTGAAATTGACCGATAGAGTAAAGAAAATTACGGGAACGTTGACGATGGAAGGTCTTTCTCAATTGACTACTACAACAGGGTTGATAGATGTGATCGATTGTAGTGAAGCCGGTTTTGTGTTTAGGGATTGTCCTGTATTGAGCGATATGGATGCATTTGCCGATGAAGATAAGTTCTCGGTTATTCATGGCGATTTTATTATAGAAAATTGTCCCCAAGTCATGACGGGGGCGGCTACGGCACATCTTGATAAATCTTTTTCGAAGATACGTGAGGTACAGGGCGATTTGAAGTTGACCAATATAACCACTGCAATGAATAAACCACAAAAGATATTCCCTTATTTGGAAAAAGTAGAAGGTGATTTTGTGGTCGATGGGTGTAGTCGTCTTTATTATTTCACCAATGGGGATAATACAGAGAACATGCCTTTGACTTATATCGGAGGAGATTTGGTGCTGACGAATAATCGGTCTTTGCAGCGATTGAACGGTTTTGGTTCTTTAAAACATTTAGGGGGTAATGTTTCTATTTTAGATAACGGTGCGATACCAGAAGAGCCCTCTGATGACAATGTTATCGGATTTTGTAAAATCAAATATTATGAAATGGCTGGTATATTGAACGAAGAAGCCACGGTACAGTTGGGGCGGTCGACCAGCCTGATTGATTTTAATAGTTTGTCACCGTGTCCTTACGAGGTGGTTGAAGATATAAGTGGAACGTTCAAAGCTGTGCCGGCCAATCGGTTTCTCAATTCCATTGGCATGAATACATCGATAAACAGTAGGGGTGAAAATGTGAATACCACCGAGGAGATTATGCGATATTTGGGTGCTCGGTGGATTCGTACGAGTGTGGGGGGCAGTGTGAGTTCACTTACTAATCTGCCGGAGACTTCGTTACCGGGAGCCGGCACGTCGATAGCTTCGTATAAACAATTGTATGATAATGCCGGTATTCGATTCAGTGCAGGGCTGGGAGCCGGGGGACAGGAACGGAATATTCCCAATTTAATAAATAATGTCAAGCGAATTATCGATGCGACCTCTCCGGACGCAATTATTGCGATCGAAGGGAACAACGAGCCTAATAATAGAAATTGGTATGTAATTTTTGAAGGAGAAGTCGGCGGAGGGAATAAAGAAGGAAAAAATAATTGGAAGCCGGTGGCTCGTATGCAGAAGAAGTTGTATGAAGATGTGAAAGCCGATCCCGTGTTGGGGAAAGACGGGTATAATTATCCGGTTTGGAGCCTTACGTATGGTGGAGCTTCGGGAGAAAATGTCGGGTTACAGTATCTCAAAGTTCCAGAGGACGATATGGCAGTTCCCGAGGAATTCAGAGGAGTAACTTTTGCCGATGTCGCTAATTTACACAACTATTTTAATCATCCGAGTTTCAAGTTTCCACAAAATAATCAGACATGGAGAGCCGCTGAGCCGAGTACGAATGTGCCACCGGGTTGCGATGTGCTGTATCGGCATTTCGGTGTGACGTGGTTAAATAAATACAAAGGGTATTTGACCGATGAGGAGTTAGAGGCGTTACCCCGTGTCACAACTGAAACTGGGTCTACGATAAGCGATGCTGTGACGGAAGAGATGCAGGGATTATTATATATGTCGCTTTATCTTGCGCAATTCGCTCAGGGATTTGATTACACGGCCATGTATTTGCTGACCGACCGACGAGATGAATCGGGAAACCAAAGTTTCGGTTTTTACGATAAGTTTTATAATCCGAGACAATCGGCTCATTATCTTCATAATCTAACGACTATTCTAAAAGATGATAAAGATATTGACGAACCGGGTGAATTAACTTATTCTATTACAGGCCGCACGATAACTGTTCATGATTTATTGCTCCAAAAGAATAACGGGACCTTTGAATTGGTCATCTGGGGAGAGAAGTATGAAGGTGGTAGCGATCGGATAACTGTCGGTTTTGATCAAACTTATGACGAGGTATGGGTTTATAATCCGACTAAGGGGACTGCTCCCGAAATGGTATTGAACAATGTGAATTCAATAGAGTTGGATATCTCCAATCATCCTTATATTATTGAAATAGGGGAACATCCAGAGTCTTCTGTGGAGGATATGAAAAACGATGATTTCCAGATTCGTGCATTCCCGAATCCTGTAATTAGGAATTTAACGATTTATTCCGATACGGAAATAGGAAAAGTTTCCTTGTTCGATATGATGGGCAATTGTGTCTATTCGGGCAGAGTATATGACAAAGTTTACACTGTCGATATGGATAACTTGCCTGCGGGTGCTTATATACTGAGTGTTCTCGATGAGTCGGGCAACTGTATAAAAAAGCAGAAAGTGATAAAGTCTTAATCTTGTCGGGTTGAATTGCTAATTTTTTAGATATCTTATATTATGAGAAATTTATTGTGGATATTATCAGGAGTTTTGTTGGTTACTGCATGTAATAATATTTCTTCATCTGATGGAAATGAAGACGTGCTTTCTTTTGTTAATCCGTTTATAGGGAATGCCGATAATGGACATACTTTTCCCGGAGCATGTGTGCCATTTGGGTTTATACAAGCAAGTCCAGAAACAGGGAACGATGAGTGGAAATACTGTTCGGGATTTAATATTGCAGACGATTCTATCATGGGATTTGCCCAAAATCATTTGAATGGAACCGGTTGTCCCGATTTGGGAGATGTATTGATATTCCCTTTTAGCGGAGATGTGAAAAATGGCATATATAAAAGTGCATATGATAAAGCGACTCAAACGGCATCACCCGCATATTATAAGGTGAAATTGACCGATTCGGATATAGATGTCGAGGTGACAGCGACACAGCGTACCACTTATTATGTATGTACTTATAATTCTGATGCGCCCGCACGAATGTTGTTGGATATGCAAAGTGGAGTCGTGTATAATCAGGACCATTTGAAAACACATGTTTTGTATGCCGACATGAATATGCCTGATAATTGGACTATAACCGGACATCAAGAAGTTAAAAATTGGGTACGACGCCATTTCTTTTATGTGGTAAAGTTCGATAAGCCTTATACCGTGAAGGAGATATTGCCAGCTCGTGAAGGGGAGAAAGCCAAACGAATGATTTTAGAGTTTGATTTAGAATCGGGAGAATCGGTACAGATAAAAGTCGCTCTTTCAACAGTTGGTATCGAGGGGGCTCAAAGTGCTTTGTTAACTGAGAGTCCCGATTGGGATTTCGAAGCGGTTAAAAAAGAGAGTCAGGATTTATGGAGGGAATTGTTGTCGAAAGTTTCTGTGTCAGGAACGAAAGAGCAAAAAACAAATTTTTATACATCGTTATATCATCTGTATATTCAGCCTAACGATATTGCCGATATAGATGGAAAGTATAGAGGTGTTAATGACAGTGTGTTCGTTTCTAAATCAGGCACATATTATTCGACGTTTTCTTTGTGGGATACCTATCGGGCTGCACACCCTCTTTATACGATTTTGATCCCCAAACGAGTACCCGGAATGATAAATAGTTTGTTGGATTATCAGAAGGTACAAGGGCATTTGCCGGTTTGGACGTTATGGGATAAAGAGACATATTGCATGATAGCCAATCATGCGGTTCCTGTCGTTGTCGATGCCTATTTAAAAGGGTTTAAAGGATTTAGTCCAGAAGATGCCTATAATGCGATTAAGGCTTCGTTGACGGTGAGTCATAAAAAATCGGATTGGGAAACTTATGATAAATATGGTTATTATCCATTTGATATAACTACGGTAGAATCGGTATCCCGGACATTAGAGTCCGCCTACGATGATTATTGTGCTGCGCAAATGGCAAAAGCAATGGGTAAGGATAAGGATTATGAGTTTTTTATGAAACGGGCCAGTGCATATAAATCGTTATTTGATCCCGGCACGAAGTTGATGAGAGGAAAGGACTCGAAAGGAAAATGGCGTTTTCCGTTTAATCCGTTTTTGTTGTCTCATGCAGCCAGCTGCGGTGGGGATTATACCGAAGGTAACGCATGGCAATATACTTGGCATGTGCAACACGATGTGGCGGGTTTAATTGATTTAATGGGTGGAAAGGAATCTTTTGCTATGAAATTGGACTCGTTGTTTATGTTGGATACGATAGCCGAGAATACAGGCTTTGTCTCGGACGTCAGTGGATTTATCGGGCAGTATGCACATGGGAATGAGCCGAGTCATCATGTCGTTTATTTGTATAATTACGTGGATCAACCGTGGAAAACCCAAGAGTTGATACCAGAGATATTCGAACGATTCTATAAACCAAAACCCGATGGTTTGTGTGGAAACGACGATTGTGGACAGATGTCTGCATGGTATATTTTTTCTTCGATGGGATTTTATCCGGTAGATCCGATTAGTGGAGAGTATGTTTTAGGAGCTCCACAAATGGATAAAATATCCATTCAGTTGACGGAAGACAGAGCATTTGTCGTAGAGGCGAAGAATCTTTCCAGAAAGAATAAATATGTCAAATCGGTCGAATTGAATGGAAAGCCGGTGAGAGGGTTGACGATCAAGCATGAGGATATAATGAGTGGAGGTCATTTGGTATTTACAATGACCGATGAACCGGTGAAAAGAGTGTTGAAGTAATATAATAATGTTGCCGTATGAGAAGAATAATTGGATTTGTCACGATGTTTTTTTTAGCTGTGACAGTAGTTTTCGGGAAATCTCAGGAGAATATTATAGATATTACATTTAATAAGTTAGGTGCTGTTTATCATAAAAACGAGTCTGGGAATTCAGTTTGTAAGGTTATAAAAGCAAATAACGATATTACCTATAAGGTTGTGGTCGAGATAGTGGATATCGATAAAAAACCGATTGGTTATAAGAAAACGTACACGCTGTCGAGTCCTTTCGAACGGTATTATTACGTTCCGTTCCAGTTCTCGGAATTGGGCTATTATTATTTGAGCGTAAGTTTTTTACACGGAGATAAAGTCATATTCTCGAAACAGGAAGGTTTTGGCGTGATACCCGATGTGACCCTTACGAAGAAAGATTACGATTCTCCGTTTGGCGTAGGAGCTCATTATGCTCGTTATGGAGACTGGCGGGTGGCCGAGATTCAGCAAGCATTGGGTATTGCTTGGGTCAGAGATGTTGCGAGATGGAAAGATTTTATCGGTACTGCGAGAAATACGCCCGATCCTTTTATCGATTATTTAGACCGTCACAATATTTGTTGGTTGCCTATTTTAGACTATGTGGATGCCAATCATGGCTGGCAAGATGAAAATGGTATCTGGCGTTGGGACGAAGATGTGACGAATATCAAAAAATATGTCGAGATGAATGAGAATCGTATTCTTGTTTATGAGTCGCAAAACGAGCCTAGTAATTTTGCAGGGTGGAATAAACGATGGCCCCATCCGCAAGGACAGAAATGGCGTCCGCAGGGTTGGGGTGTCCCTTTTACCGATCTGGTGAAACAGATGCATGATTCTATTAAAGCGGTAAACGGGGATATAAAATTGATTTGGCCCGGAGAGGAAGAGTGGATCGAATATTTCGACGACAATCGGGAAGATGTCGCCAATCATATCGATTTTACAGCGATACACCCATATATATTGTGGAGGAAATATCCCGAAACATCTCCATTCTATGATGGCTTTTATAAAATGCAGAAAGAGATGCTTAAAAAACGGAATATCCCGACCGAGATTTGGGTAACCGAAACCGGGTGGACAACTTATCTTCCCGATAGTATACGTCGTCATTTCCCACCTGTAACGGAATATCAACAGGCCCAGTATTTGGTACGTAATTATTTGGTACAGCTTTATTTTGGGGCGGGAAAAATGTTTTGGTATGAATTGGTGGAAGAGCCTTTCGGCGTTCATCATCCAGAGTCGGGATTCGGTATACTTCGATATAATACTATGTTGACTGTTAAGCCGGCAGCGGTAGCATTCGCCAATATGGTTAATAACTATCGATATTTGAAGCCGATAGGAAAGTACTTAGCAAAAGATCGCAAAACTTATGGTTTTATTTACGAGAATGAAAAAGAGAGCGGAGCCCCTGTACTGAGTATTTGGAGAGAGGCTGATGAAAAAGAGGAACTTATCCCGGTAAAGTATACGAAGTCATTGACTGGGGTTGATATATTTGGTCGTACCATAGAGATACCTATCATTGATGGTATGGCACATTTACCGTTATCCATGTCTGTTTTGACTGTGAGTGGATTCGATATGGACGATTTGAAAAACTTGTATGAACCCAAAGAGCAATATTGAAATGAAAAAGGTACTGTTGAAAATTTTGTTTATATTCTTTCCGATTATCTTGTTTGCCCAAAACAATTATTACGATGTGGTCGTGGTAGGTGGAACTCCGGGGGGAATTATGTCTGCTATCGCAGCATCGAGAGAAGGGAAAAAAGTGGTGGTTTTAGAACGTTCGGCACATATTGGAGGGCTTCCCGCTAATGGATTGGGGGCTACCGATATTGCGACGCGGGGAGCTACTACCGGTTTGTTCCGAGAGTTTGTGAATCATGTACTGGATTATTATATAGAAAAATACGGGAAAGACTCCGAACAGGTGAAGGTTTGTAGCGATGGGTATCATTTTGAGCCTCATGTAGCGGCTTTGGTTTTTGAAAAGATGCTTGAACCGGAGAGAAAGAATATTACTGTTTTGACCATGCGCCAATTCGATTCCGAAACGAAGAATGTTGCGATGGACGGTGCTGAGATTCAATGTATCAGAATATACAACAGGGATACCAAGAAATGGGAACAGTATAGTGGTAAAGTGTTTATAGATGCGACTTATGAAGGTGATTTAGGAGCAGCGGCAGGAGTTCCGTATTCGATAGGCCGCGAAGGTAAGGACGAATATAATGAAATAGGAGCAGGGCGTCTTTATAAATTGTGGTTGGGCCCTGAATTAGAAGGAACGACTAATGAAGGCGATGGAAATATTCAGGCATATAATTATCGCCTTTGTTTGACGAATGATCCATCTAATCGTATTTTGCCAGAGAAGCCTAAGAGATATAATCGTAAGGAATACCTTTCTTTGGTAGAGGACGTTTATACAGGTACATTCGCCGGAGTAGAGATGTTGAGTGTTACTCCTGAGATGCAGGTAGCTAACCGAAGACATATCGAAAATGGAGGAACTACACAAATACCGGGCGATCCTTGGGGAATAGCGAAAATTACGAATATGGTTGATTTACCTAACGGAAAAACGGATGCAAATAACCAGCATTTAGCTCTAATCTCGACAGATTTACCCGAAGAAAATTGGCAATGGCCCGAAGAAAATTGGCAATGGCGAGATAGATTTGCTCAAAGATTGAAAGAGTATACGTTAGGATTATTGTGGTTTGCCCAAAATGATGAAGCACTTCCGAAAGCTTTTCGAGATAATGTTAGAGAATGGGGACTGGCAAAAGACGAGTATATCGATAATGGCAATTTCCCGAGACAAGTTTATGTGAGAGAGGGGCGTCGTTTACATGGAGAACATTTTTTTACAGCGAATGATGCTTATCCCGTGGCGAAAGGGAAACGTCCCCCTTTGTATAGCAATAGCATTACTGCTAGTCATTATGCTCTTGATTCACATGCTGTTCATAAACGGGAGAAAGGTAAGATTGCTTTGGACGGATTCTTTAACTATCAAGCGTCGGTCTATACGGTTCCTTTTGGCGTGATTCTGCCGAAAAAAGTCAATAATTTGTTGATTCCAGTACCTGCTTCTGCTACTCATGTAGGCTTTTCTACTTTGCGTATGGAGCCTTGTTGGATGGCATTGGGACAGGCTGCGGGTATAGCTGCCGCTCTTGCGATTGAGCAGAATAAATCGGTGAAAGAGCTCGATATAGAGGATATTCAAGCGGAGTTGCTAAAAGAAAAAACTACCTTAATGTATTTTAAGGATATAACCGTCGATAGTCCAGATTTCGAGATGGTTCAATATATGGGACTTCGAGGGTATATAACCGATTGGGTCGCCGATTTGGACGGACCTATGGATAGGGATACGGCTAAATCTTGGAGCACGATGTCGGGTATAACGATAGAAAAATTTAAAGGGAAATCTCGTCGAGATATTCTTCAAGCCGTTTATGATTTGATCAGATAAATTTATACGGTATTATGGGGTATAAAAGTTTCTGTTGTTTGCTTTTGCTTTTAACGGGTAATGTTTCGCTTCGGGCGCAAGGTATAGATGATATTTCTCCTATGGCGATTTACAATATCGGGTTAGTGGGTTGCGATTCCATCGGTGTAAATGTTTTGAAGACTTTTATATCAACCGGTGAAGCTAGATGTGTGGCTGTATTCGACGAAAAGACTACTTTGGCAGAGAGTGCGGAAAGAGAAATTACATCGATTCAAGATAAGGCTCCTTTGTTATATAATGATTATTGCAAAATGCTAGACCGGAGAGATTTGGATATTGTACTTATCGCTGTATCGAAAGAGGAACAAGACAAGTTCTTTTTGAAGGCTTGTGAGTATGATAAAAATATTTATATCGAGATATCCCAGTGTTTATCGCCGGAAGAGATACAGCCTCTTGTCGATGCAACACATAGAATGTCTGGTGTAGTACAGGTCGGGCGTAGCTCGTTGGGAGTAAACAATATGATTGCTCGTATAAAAGATTTTTTGTCTTTTTTGAGCGGGTTGAAAGATAAAACTTCATATCCGATAGAGAGTGCTGTTTGTCTGGAATAATAAGAATAATAAAAAAGACAAAGAAGGTGTGCCGCTTAGCGGTGCACCTTCTTTATTATTTGAGGGTCGATTGGTTAAAGTGTCAGTATAGGATAAAAAAGATGTAGTATTTGCCTGAATCAAAAACTTCCTTTGTAAAAGTTTTAGTAGAAAGGAATATACCATGAGAAAATTGCTATCATCTGTATTCTTATTTTTCGTATTGATTGCAAGTGCTAATGATAAGTTTTTAGTCAATGATTTTGAATCGGGGCTCGGTGGAGCCGGTAATGCATGGGGCGGGGTTTGCGAATGGATTGATAATCCTTTGAAAGATGTAAATAATTCTTCGTCGAAGGTTTTGAAGGTAAGTAGCAGTGAATTTGCAGCGACTTCGATTCCGTTTACCTTGCCTAATGGTAAGGTTTTGACGGACTATATGGGTGTGCGGTTACAATTGGCTGTTATCGATGCGTGTGGCGAGAATATACATTGGGTAGGGTGTGATTTGGGTGTACAAGATAATGTGGGAAATAAATGCTGGCCGGGTTCGGCTTCTTGGCAAACCGGTGAGTTAAATACATGGATAACGCTTGAATTCTGGTTGGACGAAACGATTCTTTCGGCTTGGCTTGCCGGTGAACATACAGATGAGTTGAGCTTATTGATGAAAGTAGGGCGTCAGAAATTTATCTATATTATAGACAATATCGAGCTGATTGAAAAGGCAGAGTATGTAGGGGACGGAACTCAAAATTATTTTGGAGTGAATTTATCGGGGGCAGAGTTCGGCGGTATTTATCCCGGGGTAGATGGTACTCATTATGGGTATCCAACGTATAAGGACCTCGATTATTTTAAGGGGAAGGGATTGAACCTTATCCGTTTTCCATTTCGTTGGGAACGTATCCAACGTGTAATGAACGGACCTTTGGATGCAACGGAGTTGTCTAAAATGAAAACTTTTGTTCAGGCTGCCGAGAATAGAGGTATGCCTGTAATTCTCGATCTACATAACTTTGCTCGTTATTCGTTCGATGGTGGGAAAACCTATACGTTAATAGGGGAGTCGTCCAACCTTACTGCCGAACATTTGGCCGATGTGTGGAGAAAATTGGCGCAGGAGTTCAAGGATTATAATAATATTTGGGGATACGATATTATGAACGAGCCTTATTCTATGCATCCTTCGGCTCCCTGGGTGAATATAGCTCAGGTAGTTATCGATGCTATTCGAGAAGTAGATACGGAAACTCCTATTATCGTATGCGGCGATTCATTCAGTTCTGCACGTTTTTGGGTCGAGTATAGCGATAATCTTAGGACATTGGTAGATCCGTCGGATAATCTCATATTTCAGGCACATCTTTATTTTGATAAGGATTATTCCGGTCAATATTTAAATTCTTATGATGCCGATGGTGTTACGGCTAATACGGGTGTTGAGCGTGCAAAGTATTTCGTGGAGTGGTTGAAGCGATATAATAAGCGAGGGTTGTTGGGTGAATATGGAGTTCCCGACGATGATCCTCGTTGGTTGGAGACACTGGAAAATCTGTTGATCTATTTGCGGGATAACGGTGTGCCGGGAACCTATTGGTCGGCAGGCCCTCGTTGGGGTGATTATAAATTGGCTGTACAGCCTTCTAATAATTATACCGTGGATCGTCCGCAGATGTCTGTTTTGGAAAAATATACGGTTACTGCCGGAAATGAATCTGGAATCGAAGAACGTGCGGATATATCGGGAAGCGGATTGAAAGTTTCCTGTATGGGTAGGGAGATTACATTGAAGAGTGAAAAGCCTTGTGAAGTAAGTGTGTGGAATCTATCGGGAGTATTGGTACATAAAGTATCGGTATTGCCAAATTCGCCTGTTTATTTAACTCTTTTACCGGGATTTTATATGGTGGAACATATAAAAATTGTCGTTAATTAACAGCTTGTTATCTTGTAATAAATATAATTGTTAAAAATGATAATATAGTATTAGTCTTAGATAAAAGAGTACTACACTTTTCTTTTTTATAATTCTGTTACGTCGAATGTTTATTTTAATTTTACATATGAAATAGAACTGTAATTCTATGGATATAAAAATGTTTAACTTAAATAGTAGATAACATGAAAAAAACATTATCTCTTTTGTGTGCTGCTTGTATAGCAGTAGGTATGCAGGCTCAAACCTATATGGTAAACGATTTTGAGTCTGGGTTGAATGGTGCGAATGCTGCATGGGGCGGTACAGCCGAGTTAATAGACAATCCTTGTTCGTCGAGCGATAACTCGTCGACAAAAGTGTTGAAAGTAGTCAGTACCGAATTTGCCAATGTGGCTATTCCATTGAACTTGCCGGAAGGAAAGACATTGGCCGATTATACAGGTGTTCGTTTACAACTTGCTGTGTTGGAAGGGTCGGAAAATATCACATGGGTCGGTAATGAATTAGGATTGGTTGATAATGATACCCAAGAGAAAACTTTTCAAGTAGCTCAGAATTCATGGGGAGACGCTACGTATAATACTTGGATGTCGCTCGATTTCAATTTTGATGAAACAATTTTGGCTACTTATTTGGACGGTAATCATGCTAGTACAAGTTTGTTGATTAAGGTGGGGCGTCAAGCGTTCAATTATGCCATTGATAATATTCGTTTAATCGAGAAAGAACAAGTTGCCGATCCCAATACTATCTTTACTTTCGAGACTATGGATTTAGGTACGACTCCTCGTTGTGGAATGCCGTGGTCGGGGTCTTGCGAAGTGGCCGAGAATCCTTACACGACCGGTATCAATACGTCATCGAAGGCTTTAAAGGTGAATGGAGGCGAATGTTCTCCCGTTACGTTTACAGAGGCTCTTCCTGCTGGTAAAACGTGGAATGATTATTCTGGAATCAAGTTGCAAGTCTGCTTTTTGGAAAGTGGCTTCGAGTGGTGTCCTATTGAGATGGGTGTTCGTACCGATGGTGGCTCACACATCAAGTTTGGTTATACGGTTGATGCAAGTACCGGACAAGAAGGCGCTGGTATCGGCGATTATACTCCGGGCGAGTGGTTGGACGTAGAATTGAAAATTGATCCGGCTATGATTACCGATGAGGCTAAATCTGTCAGAACCATGTATCTTCGTTTGATGAAGTCCGACTT
Organism: Barnesiella intestinihominis YIT 11860; assembly: GCF_000296465.1. NCBI lineage: Bacteria > Pseudomonadati > Bacteroidota > Bacteroidia > Bacteroidales > Barnesiellaceae > Barnesiella > Barnesiella intestinihominis. Next base: position 884,109 of record NZ_JH815204.1, on the reverse strand, counting down.
ATCGTATTTGTATGACAATTTGGTCTTGATCCCCAGCTCTTCGACTGGTGCTGTTTCGGAGGTGGTAACCGATGATGTGAAAGTTTACGGAGCCAATGGTTGTATCAATGTAGATTTGCAAAAAGATATGCAGGTGACTGTGTATAGTGTAGATGGAAGAATCGTTTCTTCGCAAATGTTGTCGAGCGGTCGTCATACGGTAGAAGTACCCAAAGGTATTTATATTGTTAATCGTACAAAAGTTGCTGTATTCTAATAGGTGGAATAGATAGTGTGTTTATGAAGTGGGGGCGGCTGTATGCTGCTCCCTCTTTTTTTGTGTCGCAGGCGAGAGGATTAAAGTCTCCTCTGCTGTGTCGCGGAGCAATATAGTGAAGTTCATATAGGTTGGAGGAGAGGGAGTAAGAAAAGGTAAAGTAAGGTACACCCGCTAAGGAAAAACGCTTTTAATAGGGTCGAGAGGGCACTTGCCGGCGGAAGAAATAGGGCGAGGTTTTGTTTGAACATGGTGAGTCCCACAGCTCTTTTCTCCTGTCTTGCTCCGTAGCATTACGGGGTGTTTGGGGAAGTCCTCTCAGAGTAAAAGGATTAATCTTTACAGTCAAAAAATTTATGGAATCTTTCCAATCCTCTATCTTCGATGAAGAATCGAAGCGGGGGGAGAAGGAGAAATACAATCCATTTCATTCATTAAAATTCAGGTCTATTCCCACTAAATTTCTACTGAGTCGTTTGTCCTTCCCGCGGTTGGGAAGAAAATATATCATTATACAACACATAGGAGAAGAGGAAATACTCTGCCTCAAATAGGGGAGGTGTTACGTAGTGACGAAGGGGGTAAAAGAAATGATATAAGCAAATAGGAAGTGAAGTACAGAATCTCAATACAAAAAAATTGCTCAGAGCCATGTGGCTCCGAGCAATTCGCTGTGAAAACAAAAATCTAAATTGGAGAATTGATTATAAAATGATCTTTTGACCGTTTACGATATAAACTCCGTGAGGAATGTCGTTAACAATGGTTTTTCCGGCTTCTACTTTTTGCATGAGAACCATTTGTCCGGTTATGTTATACACAGCTATTTCGGTGGGTTCATTCGAGATGATAACCAGATTCCCGTCGGCGGTGTAGATTTTTGAACCGGTTACGGTTTCGTTGTCGATTGCAGTAGGCAGTTTGGCCGGTAAATCGAAGGAATCGGGAGCATCCGTACTCCCTTGTTTACATATAACATAACATTCAAAAGGAGCGATATCGCGGCTGTTGTTAACAAATGAACTTCCGGTATTATTGATTGCATATATTCCCTCGGTAGCCGATACGGTTTGCAAAGTTGCTATCATGTCAAAATCTTTTCCTTCGACGGCATTAAATACCGGAGTTGCTGTAATCTCGGCATTAGAAGCACTGAATGTAACGTCTCCGATGATGTTGATGTGTTCGTCTAACTCGGAAGAATTCGGGAAACAAATGATATACGGAGTATTGGCAGAGAATGTTTGTGTAGCTGCAAAACCTTCGGTTGTAAGTTCTCTGAGCCAGAACGGATTCTTGGAAGTATCGTATTCACCTTCTGCATTATAAGCACTGAGTTCTACTTGTTCTCCCGCTTTATTTCGAGCTTGGATTGTCGAAACATCGAAGGGTAAAACAATCCCTCGCCAGCCGGTTGTCTCTTGTGCATTTGTCGTCAGACTTTCTTCGATCGTGCGGGTATAACTGATGGCATCGGCATGAAATGCAGTGGGGGCTTCGAAAGGCATTGCATCGGTCAACACGATTTTTTTAGCGGTTCCATTAATAACTACGTTGTTATTTTCGACTTGGGCAGAAGCCGGTGCATAGACCAAGCAGTTGGGATTTGCTGCAACGGGGACTTCGAAATATTCGATAACTCCGGTCATATCGATAGATGTGACTTTTTCGTTCGAAGCAAATAACGCTTGTATTTCCAGAGCATCAGGTGTTGACCCCGATATGGTTATCTTTTTAGCTGTCGCTAATAGATCGGTAGTCTCCGGTGAAACTTCCTCATTGTCGGCTGTGATATTCGCCAAAGGAACGATTGTGTTCATGATCCCATAAATGCTAGATTCTTTATAAACCGAGATCGACGTAAAAGGAACTTTGAGTGTACAGTTTTCAGGTTTGAAAGCTCCGGTAAAAGGGGAGTCGCCGTTACCGGTAGCTGTAACCGGTGGAGTGAGCGATTTACATTCGATTGTCGACAAAGAGCGGCAGTCGTAAAATGTCCCCGGTGAAATCGATTGAATGGTTTTGGGGAAAGCAATAGCTTTCAACGCATGACAGTTCGCGAAAATCCAATCTCCGTCTATTTTTTCAAGGGTGCTGGGTAGGGTAACACTTTCCAAAGTGGAACAGCCGTAGAATGTACCTCCGGGGAGGATTGTTATCCCTTCGGGAATGCTGATAGAGGTTAGTTTCTTACAGTTATAAAATACACCGGTTCCCAAAGATTCGGCGATGGCCGGCATATTTATTTCTTCTAAGTTTGTACACCCGCTGAAAACATCGTTCCCGAATCGACGTACAGTTTCCGGTAGAACGACTTTTTTCAGAGTAGAGCAACCGAAAAATGCGTGATAGGCGACTTCAACAGCTTCTTTCGGTAAGATAACGGTTTCGATGACTGTATTGCTTAGGAACATTTCTTTGGGAAAAACATTTTCGACGGTTTTCATTCCGTTTAAATAAGCTTCGCCACCCGACACGATTTTACTATTCAGCATATCGAGATATTTCAAAGAAGGAAGTTCTCGAATTGTTTTTATGTCCGAGCTATTTAAATCGCCTTGTAAAATAAGTGTTGTGATCGTATCGGTTGTGGCAGAAAGCAGAGAGGATAGAGTCCCGGCAACGTCTACTCGGATAACCCCTTCGGGTACATCGGGTTGAGGTTCTCCTTTTTCAGCGACTATTCGCATGGCGTTGATATAGGAAAATCCCGAAGTGTTGTTACTGCTTTTACCGATAGTCAATACAACGACTCCTTGTGCCGTGGGTTTTATGCCCTTTACGGTAGCGACCGACGAAGTGTTGGAAGCTGCGTCGATGGTCGCACTTCCGCTATTTTCTCCCGCATAGGTATAGGTTGTTTCTCTATTTCCATCGCCTGCCCGAGAACCGAAAGTTTGGAAAGAATAAGTTGCAGTCGGGTTTAAGCCAGATATTGTCAAAACGGGATTTTCTCCATTGGAACTGAAATTACTTGTCGAAATGGCTGTGTTCATGTCCCAAATAGCAGAGTTACTGCCGTTGTTGGCCGCATGGGTAAAACCGGTAGTAATTTCTATCGAAACGGTCGTTGCGTTTCCAGTGGAATCATTCAGCATGTCGACTCTATATCCGCTGGCTTGGTTGTTAACATTATTCCAGCTATCGAGTCCGGCTTCGGCAGGACCGAAGTTAATATAGATGGGAGTCGTAGATATTTCTACCGGGGTACTCCCTGCTATTTCGGGGATATTGGCATTTTTGACGATATTAAATAAAATGTCATGAGCGGCATCATTCAAATGCACACCGTCACCAGAATCGTATTCGGTGCGTATAAAGCTATATCCGTCTTCGGTCGCTATGGGAGTGTAGAAGTCGAGTGCGTATTCGCCATATTTATTCAATATGCTATCTGTCAGTTCTTTGAATTGATCTCTTGCTGCTTGCTTCCAAATGTCGGGTTGATGTTCTTCGCTGTATGGACCATCATACTTTTCCCCGAAATTATGGGGCTGTGAAGTGGTAATCCAAACTTTTACACCAGCAGCTTTCGCCAAATCTATGATAGTGGCGAAATGTTTCATTTGCGTAGCGACAGGAATACCGTTCGATACATCGTTGGTGGGCATGTTGATAATGATCGCGTTCGGCGACAGGCTGAGCGCTTTGGTAATATTTCTTTCTGTATCGACTTCGAGAATATGGTTTCCCGTGTCGTAGGGATCGGTTCCGGTCGGCATGATTGCACATGTGGTATAACCACCTTTGGCCAGATTGGTAACCGTGTTGGTAGGGTCTATCGATTGCAGGTAGGTGCGATACTGATTTACCCAAGCTCTATTGGAGTCGGAGACGCCTGCTCCGGCTGCTGTCGATGAGCCTAATACGACAATTCTGGTTCCTGCATCGGTAAAAAACATAAAGCAAGAAACCAGTAAGAAGCATAATGTACTGAGGATTGTTTTTTTCATATCCGTCTTCATGGTTTAATTAATAAATAATATTTATCCACAAAGATACGGGCGTGTACTTATATAAATAAAGTACTATTTTAATAAAGTATGATATTAATATAACAAAAAAAATATGTTTCGGCTTATTTCTTGATTCGACGTGAGGCCCTCGTCATCGTGAAAGCTCGTTTGTAAAAAATGAATATAGGTATAGTTGCTCCGACAGCTAATGCGAATAAAACAGAGGCTGTCGTTATACCGTTTTTGAAAATCTCCAAAAGGTAATGGATTGCTTCGTTATCGTTATTACTGCTTTGAAGGAATTTGATAAGAGAAAATACAGTGCGATAGGCATACATTCCCGGTATCATCGGTAACAATGCCGGTATGTAGAGTACCGTGGCCGGGCAGAAGAGCTTGTAGGCAGAAAAATGGCTGAGAAGCCCGATAGAAAATGCTGCGATGAATGATGCAGAGGCTAAATCTAATCCGGCGTATTGCAGTAGTACGAATCGTATGCTGTGGCCGATAGCAGCGAGTATGGCTGTACACGGAATAACTCGACGAGGAGGATTGGATATAACCGAAAAACCGATTGCCGCTATGGCTGCACCGATGGCATCGGCGGCGACGGAACCTATGAATTGCCATTCTGTCATAATAGTTTTCCTCCCATCATCAATAATGTGATAGCCATTCCAAATGCAATACAAATAATTAGTAAAAACGCATTGATGAGTCGTGCTGTTCCTGCCAATACATGCCCCTCGATAATGTCGATAATCCCATTGATTAATGGAACACCGGGAATCAAATAGAGTACACTAGCACCGATAGCTATATCCGGTGTGTTTCCCCATTGCTGCCACATAGTTACCGAGGCTATTAAAGAAGCGACAAACGCCGATATTGTAAATATAAAGTAGTGATTGATATGGTGTTTCCCTAATACTTGTTTGAGACGAAATCCGACAAGAGTCGCAACAAAAACCGCTGCAACGGCGATCCAGTCTCCACTGAATAACCGGCAGAAAGATGCATTAGCGAATCCCACTAATACCCATACCAGCCATGCATTTAATCGAGGTTTGCTTGTAATGGCATGATATTTTTCCCATAGCTGGTCGAGAGGGAGATGGTTATCATAGGCTTCCCAACTGAGAGCGCTCAAATCGGAATTGATTTCGAAGTTTATAGCGCCGGCTTTTGCTGTGTTTACCATACTGTATACATGGGTATTTTCCTTATTCCGCAAAGTCATTATGATTGTTTTGTGAAATAAGGTCATGTGTGCTTCAAAACCGAACGATTCGGCTATACGGGCTGTATTGCGTACAATTCTCGACGTATGTACTCCCGAAGCCATGAGACATGTAGCATATTCCGAAAGGAACTGCGATACGGCTTTAAGTTCTTCGTGTATACTGTTCACCTTTGTTGTATTGACTGATTTTTCGACGTGCAAAGATAGTGAAAGGTGAGTGCAAAGGCAAGTGGAAATTGCATTTCCGACTTGATTATGCAGAACCGCATCCTATTTTCGCATACTGTACAAAGATAGTGAAAGATAAGAGCAGGATAAAACAAATATATTTGTTTTTCATGTCGAACCATACTCTATTTTCGATTCAATCGCAAATTCGTGGGGGTAGACTTTTTGCATATATAAAGGTAGAAAAACCGGGAAGCCCGTTTTATTCTCCCCAAACGGTTTTTGCAATATTTTTCATTGTCGCTATTTTGTTCCACATTTCTTGTTCTGAAATCGAACTGTTTCCCGATAAATTCCTGAAATTGCCTTGACAACTGAGATGAAGAGACTCCAATGGTAGAAGGCGTGCAGCATTTTCGATATGATGAGTGATAGTGCTGGTAGATATCGGTTGGCTACTTGAAGTCGATACAAGTCCTAATATAACGTCTTTGCTTTGACAATGTTTCAAGATGGAAAAGTCTATATTTTCATTTTCCCTATTACCGAAGTCGAAAGCTATGGCATTCGCTTGCGTAGAGAGTAGTACTTCTGCTATTTTCTCTCGATCTCGGGTATTCCACCATTTCTCGTCGAATTGTAAGGATATGCACATATCGTCGGGCTTGTCGTTTAAGCAGAGTTCGGTCAAACGAGCAAGCACGGTGGACAGAGATGCGAGGTCGGTATTATTTGCTTCGGATATTTGTTGAATATCGCAGCCTCCCGTTAAGTTCCAAGTATAGTCGCTGAATTGTAGGAATCGGCATCCCATATTGTAAAATTCTCTAATTACTTTTTGGTAGGTCTGTGCAATATCATGGGAGAGCACTTCGATGTCGGGATAATATCTTCCTGTATTAAGACGGTTCTCAGGACGGATTAATTCAGCTAATAAAGTCATTGGGGACGGTAGTAGAGCTTTTGCATACATGTCGCCTCCGATAATTCCTGTCAAATAGGTAAAGTGCTCTGTGACAGGTGGCGTCGATAAAAAATGATTGTCGAAGTCTATTTTCCCGCATATAACGGATTTATCATTTTCTTCTGACGTATCGTTTGGTTCTGTTTCGTGCTTGGAAATGTTTTGAAGATGATGAAAAAAATCCGTATATCCGTTTGATCTATAATCTCCATCGGTAACGCATTTTAAACCTATCTGTTTACATGTGTCGACAATGTGTTGGATTTCTTTATTTTCGATTTCCAGTAATTGTGCTGCATTTAGAAGTCCTTCTTGAACTTGTTTGCGTGCTTCGATTAATTGCGGTGAATAAACAAAATTCCCAGTTATATCCACACTGTAAGGAATCATTCTTCTCATAACTGCATCATTTTACATATATATAAACTACGTTATAGAAAAGCGTGTTTCTATAACATGGTGTATTTTTTTGCTTTCGCAAAAAATTTCTATCGGAAAAGTATTCGCTTTATCTCCTAATCCACGAAGAGATAAATTTTATTATGTAACCGGCAGGTCTTCTGACTTGTTCTATTTTAGACGCCTTCCCAATCACATTGGATTAGTGGCATTGTAGTTGTTTGTCTAAAATCTATCGAACTACACAGCAGCGGGTCTGTCCGGGATTTACACCCGATTCCCTTTTCATTGCTTTATCGAACGCGATAAAAGCAAACCGATTACAAGGGACAAAGTTATTTCCTTTATTTTATTTTACAATGTTTTTTCTAAAAAATCTTATATATAGATAGGCTTTCTTTTCTTAGTCTTTGTATTATTCGTAGCCGGCAATTCGGGCTATTAGCAAGGGTACATCGGTATTGTCGAGTTTCCCTTGAAAGTTTTCTGCTCCTAAACCGATCGCATAGAGCGGGACATAACCAGCTGTGTGAGAACTGCAAGACCATGTGATTTCGGCTATTTCGTTGAGAATCGTTTTGGCGGCTTCGGCTATCGGTTCATTGTTTTCATATAGAGATTTTATTAAGTCCCCTTGTTGGTTGTGTATAGTTTCTTCGTAAATTTTTTTAAGATGTGCTTCTTGTTCGGGGGATAAGTCGAGCTTGCTCCAAAAGCCAAAGGCATGGGATAGGGCCTTTTGTATGGTTTCCCATGAAATTTCGGTGTTTTGTTTACGCAGATTTTCTATTTCTTTTGTAAACGCTATTCCACTCATCGTTTGATATTGGAGTGCTTGCAGGTTGAGTGAGTAATTTCCGTTGCCTAATACTACGCCTCCGGTTTCATGGTCGGCTGTAACGATAATGAGGGTTTCATCGGGATACTTTCTATAAAAATCATAAGCCAATTTTACCGATTCTTCCAAATCTTTTATTTCTCTGAAATTGGTAGCTCCGTCACGGGAGTGTCCTGCCCAATCTATTTTGGAGCCCTCTATCATTAAAAAGAAACCATTTCCTTTTTGTTGCAGAAAGTCTATTGCACATCGGGTGAGATCGGCTAAACAAATATCTCCCGGTTTACGGTCTATGGCGTAAGGGAAGTCTTTTTGGGGAAATAAAATCATTTTGGAGGCTACCTGGGATTGGCGATTGTATTCTTGTATGCCGAGAGCCAATGTATAGTTGGCTTTTGGAATCATATCGTATAGAGATTTTTTTCCTTCTGGTGACGGTTGTGTAAATTTATCTCCTGCATAGAAATCAAATCCGGCGGCGAGCATATCGACTCCTATTTCGTAACGGTTATTACGGTTTATTTGGTGAGCGAAAAAAGCGGCGGGAGTGGCATCGTCTATTTCTCCGCTGGTAATAATTCCAACAGGTATGTTTTTCTTTTGTGCTGCCACCGCTATACTATATATAGGTAGACTGTCTGCATCCACACCGATCGTATTGTTGTTGGTCTTTTCACCGCAGGCCAATGCCGTACCAGCTGCTGCCGAGTCTGTTACTCCTCGATTGGCAGAGTATGTGCTTACAAAAGTCGTATAAGGGAATTTCGAAAACAATAGCGGTAAGGGTCCTGTCTTACTGGTCAGTTCCCCGTAAAACATTTCAGTACCGTTAACTTGATTTATGCCCATTCCATCGCCGATGATATAGAATACATATTTGGGCCGAGTGGCTTGTGTTGATAAGACGGAAAGGATTAAAAGGCTAATAAAGAGTAGTGTTTTTTTCATCGTGTTTGTATTTCGATCCGTTTTACTTGATGAAACAAAGGTACTTAAAAACAGGAGAACTGAACTTCTCTCGGTATGAATTTTTGATTACAGTGTTTTTATTATCGTATGAAAGGGTCGATATTGAGGGGATATAAAAAAGGCTAACAGATAATGTTAGCCTTTTTTATAGAGTTATCAAAGTACTTTTTAATCTTCGATAGCAGCCTGGGCGGCAGCCACACGTGCGATGGGTACACGGTAAGGACTGCAAGATACGTAGTTCATACCGAGTTTGGCACAGAATTTCACAGATGAAGGTTCACCACCATGCTCACCGCAAATACCGACTTTGAGCGACGGTTTGGTGGAACGGCCTTTTTCCACGCCCATGCGTACGAGTTGCCCTACACCTTTTTGGTCGAGAACTTCGAACGGATCGGTTTTGAGGATACCTTTTTCTTTGTAAATCTTTAAGAATTTACCGGCATCATCACGAGAATAGCCGAACGTCATTTGAGTCAAGTCGTTCGTGCCGAATGAGAAGAAGTCGGCAACTTCGGCAATTTGATCAGCTGTAACGGCTGCACGGGGAACCTCGATCATCGTACCTACTTTGTAGGCAACCGTGTCGCCGCGTTCTTCGAATACTTGTGCAGCGGTACGGTGAATAACTTCGGCTTGCATTCTCAATTCTTCTACAACACCTACAAGGGGAACCATGATTTCGGGGTGAACGTCGATACCTTTTGCTTTTACGTTCAAAGCAGCTTCGATGATGGCTCGGGCCTGCATTTCGGTTATTTCGGGATAGGTACAACCTAACCGGCAACCGCGATGACCCAACATGGGGTTAAATTCTTCCAAAGCATCGCAAGCTAATTTTACTTCGTCGATGCTCATACCCATCTCTTCTGCCAATTCTTTTTGAGTGGCCAATTGATGCGGTACGAATTCGTGTAGAGGAGGATCGAGCAGACGAATGGTTACACCCAGACCGTCCATAGCTTCGAATATTCCTTCGAAGTCGCTGCGTTGCATAGGCAACAGCTTGTCGAGTGCGTGGCGACGTCCCTCTTCGTCTTTCGACAGAATCATTTCGCGCATGGCTTTGATACGGTCGCCTTCGAAGAACATGTGTTCTGTACGGCATAATCCGATACCTTTTGCTCCGAATTTGCGGGCTACCGCTGCATCGCGCGGAGTATCTGCGTTGGTGCGTACGTCTACTCGGGTATATTTTTCAGCCAAATTCATAATGGCTGCGAAATCCCCGCTCATATCAGCGTCTACGGTAGGAACTTGTCCGTCATAAACATCTCCGGTGGAACCATTCAAAGAGATCCAATCGCCTTCTTTGTAGACTTTTCCACCCATTTCTACCGTACGGGCTTTATAATCGACTTTTATTTCACCGGCTCCCGATACACAGCATTTACCCATACCACGGGCAACTACGGCTGCGTGGGAAGTCATACCGCCACGAGCAGTAAGGATTCCTTGCGCCACGCTCATGCCTCGCAAATCTTCGGGAGAGGTTTCGATACGTACCATGATTACTTTTTTTCGTTTTTCGGCCCACGCCTCTGCGTCGTCGGCGAAGAACACGATTTGCCCGGTTGCTGCCCCCGGCGAGGCAGGAAGTCCTTTGGCTACGACTTTAACGCGTTTGATGGCATCCTTGTCGAATACGGGGTGCAATAGTTCATCGAGTTTTTGAGCCTCCATGCGTTTCAAGGCTGTTTTTTCGTCGATAATTCCTGCGCGGAGCATATCCATAGCAATTTTTACCATAGCGGCTCCGGTGCGCTTTCCGTTACGAGTTTGCAATAACCACAATTTGCCATCTTGAATGGTAAATTCGAGGTCTTGCATATCTTTGAAGTAGTCTTCGAGTTTTTGTTGAGTTTCGATAAGTGCTTTTGCACATTCGGGCATGGCCTCTTCGAGAGAAGGATATTTGGTTGCACGTTCTTCTTCCGATATACCTTGCAATGCAGCCCAGCGGCGAGATCCTTCGAGTGTGATTTGTTGGGGGGTGCGTACACCGGCAACTACGTCTTCTCCTTGTGCATTGATGAGGTACTCTCCGTTAAAGATATCTTCGCCGGTAGCAGCGTCACGAGTGAATGCTACACCGGTAGCCGAGGTATTTCCCATATTGCCGAATACCATAGCTTGCACGTTTACGGCAGTACCCCATTCTTCGGGAATCTGGTTCATACGACGGTAGAGAATGGCGCGTTCGTTCATCCAGCTGTCGAATACGGCACAGATAGCACCCCATAATTGTTCCCAGGGAGAAGCGGGAAAATCTTTTCCCGTATTTTCTTTAACGGCGGCTTTAAAGAGTTTTACTAATTCTTTGAGGTCTTCTACTTGGAGTTCGGTATCACTCTTTATACCTTTGGCCTCTTTGACTTTGTCCATCACTTCTTCGAATGGATCGATGTCTTCTTTCGTTTTAGGCTTCATACCCAGTACGACATCGCCGTACATCTGTACGAATCGGCGATAGGAATCCCATGCAAACCGCGCATTTCCCGATTTTTTAGCAATGGCTTCTACGGCGTCGTCGTTCATACCTAAGTTCAATACTGTGTCCATCATACCGGGCATGGAAACACGAGCTCCCGAACGAACCGATACCAATAGCGGATTCGAGGCATCTCCGAATTTCGTGCCCGTGAGGCTTTCGATATGAGCGATAGCCTTTTCTACATCGCCTTTGATTTCTTTTACAACAGCTTCCTTCCCTTGCTGAGTGTATGTGGTACAAACTTCGGTAGTGATTGTGAATCCGGGGGGAACAGGAACTCCAATTAAGTTCATTTCCGCCAAGTTGGCTCCTTTACCGCCCAGCAGGTTTTTCATGTCGGCACGGCCTTCTGCTTTACCGTTGCCAAAAGTATAAACTCTTTTCATAAATAAATAAGTATATGATATTTTGTATAAATATTGTTTCCTTTATTCGACTTTGTGACCCATTCGGAAAATCTTGTATAGAAACAATACGCAAAAATAAAGGATTCGTGCAAACCACAAAAATATTTTGCTACAAATTTTAACGCTGTGCACTATTTATTTGCTTTACCTGTCTCTTTCGTGAAAAATACTTATCTTTGCCGAATGTGGAACCTGTGGTTTTCTGCATAATTGCATAGCCGAATTTATTTAGATGTTCGGTTCGTATTGTTTTGTTTGGCTTTGTAACTTATTAATTTTTTGTTTTGGCACGAAAAAAGAAAGAGCTACCCTTGTTGGAGCAGGTAGAAATAACCGGAGTAGCAGCCGAAGGCAAGGCTTTGGCACGAGTGAACGATTTGGTAGTATTCGTCCCTTTTGCAGCACCGGGAGATATAGTGGATTTGCAATTGATACGTAAGAAGCATAATTATGCCGAGGCACGTATCGTGAAATTTCACGCTTATTCTTCTTTGCGGGTAAATCCTTTTTGCGAGCATTTCGGTGTTTGCGGCGGGTGTAAATGGCAACATGTGGCTTATGACTATCAGTTACAATTTAAACGGCAGCAAGTGGAAGACAATCTTACCCGCATAGGTAAAATCCCTTTGCCGGAAATTTTACCTACAAAAGGTTCGACCAAGCAACAATATTATAGAAACAAGCTCGAATTTTCATTTTCCAATAAGTCGTGGTTGACTTATGAACAGTTGCAGACGGAACAGGAATTCGACTGTCGTAATGCGTTGGGATTTCATATACCCGGTATGTTCGACAAAGTCCTCGACATAAAAAAGTGTTGGTTGCAGGACGATATATCCAATCGCATTCGACTCTCGATAAGACAATATGCTATCGATAATCATTATCCGTTTTTCGATTTGAGGGAGCAGACAGGATTCATGCGGAATATTATTATCCGGACCTCTTCGACAGGAGAGGTTATGCTCATAGTCGTATTTTTCGAACCCGATATGGTGCGTATCGAACGAATGATGCAACATATAGCGGATACGTTCCCCGAGATTACGTCTTTGCTTTATATTGTCAATCAAAAACGAAACGACACGATTGCCGATCAGGAAGTTTGTGTGTTCCGGGGAAGAGATTATATTTGGGAAAGTATGGAAGGATTACGATTCAAGATAGGACCGAAGTCTTTCTATCAAACCAATTCCGAACAGGCTTATGAGTTATATAAGGTTGCCAGAGAGTTCGCCGGATTGACGGGAACCGAGTTGGTTTATGATCTATATACTGGCACGGGTACTATTGCCAATTTTGTGGCAAGACAATCCCGTAAGGTGGTAGGTATCGAGTATGTTCCCGAAGCGATAGAAGATGCCAAAGAAAACGCCCGTATAAACGGGTTGGATAATACTTTGTTTTATGCTGGCGATATGAAGGACATTCTTACCGAGGATTTTATAGAGGAGCATGGTCGTCCAGAAGTCATCATTACCGATCCGCCTCGTGCCGGCATGCATGACGATGTGATTAAGACTATATTGTTCGCTTCTCCTGAACGTATCGTTTATGTAAGTTGTAATCCCGCCACTCAGGCGCGCGATTTATCTTTGTTAGATGCAAAATACAAGGTCGAGCGGGTACAGCCGGTCGATATGTTTCCTCATACTCACCATGTAGAAAATGTAGTATTGTTAGTGAGGAAAGAATAAAATCTAAAATTTCGAGAAAGTGTAGGCCGGGTATATCGATACCCGGCCTTTTTTGTGGATAAAAGTATAAGGAATAGATAATAAAGTATTTGTCTTGATTTGAGAGACAGAGGTATTTTTGTACATCGAAAATATCTTAAAATTTTATCCATGAAAAGAAAAGCTTTTATAAGATTACTTGCAGTGACTGCTTTATTCCCATTTTCCGTGACTGGAAATGCATACTCCGAAACTGTTTCTTCAAAATCGTATGGATTATCTCGCATGACCGATGTGGCTCGATTTCCAGTATTGGATCGGGAAATGAAAGTGAAGTACGAGGGCAGTATCGATAAGAAAGGTGGTAATGCCGATTGGGATTGGAGCTTGTATCAAGATAAGAAAAGAGAGTGGGTAATATTCGATGTGGCGGGAGCCGGCTGTATTTATAATATGGTACAACATCGTTATCTGAGTTCGGAAGAACCCGTATTTCGATTTTACTTTGATGGTGAGGAGACCCCTCGTTTTACTATTCGTTTGTCGGAGTTCGGAGAGAAATATCCTTTTACCGAACCACAAGCATCGTGTTACATCGGTCCTTTGGATAATGGACGAGGCCCTATCCGGGTAGTTCGCAGTTTTGTTCCTATGCCGTTTCGTAATGGCTGCCGAATCACTTCGAGCGTTAAACTCGAAGGACCTCACCGGGATAAAGGGCAAGGTGGCTGGGGACATGTCGTGTATCACAGTTATCCCACTGCGCAAGGGATAGAGACTTTTACTGGAAAGGAGGATTATAGTTCTTTGGTTCGTCAGTGGAAACAAACGGGAGTCGATCCGAAGATTGGTAAGGATAGAATGTTTCGTATGTCGGAAAAGAAATTAGCACCCGGGGAGTCATTGTCTATAATAGATGTGCATGAGGGGGGTGTCATCAATTCGTTGAAACTTTACATGGCCGGTATGAATCCCGATAGATTGCAAGATGTATGGATACGTGTGAAGTGGGATAATCACGAAGGGGAAGATGTTCTGTGTCCTATCGGTTGTTTTTTCGGTAATTCCTTAGGATATAATAATACCCGGTATTTATTAATGGGAGCGACGACAGACGGTTGGTTTTATAATTATTTCCCTATGCCGTTTTGGGAACGAGCCCATGTAATGTTGGAGAATAGGAGCGGAGAGACCGTTACTTTGGGCTTTGTTGAAGTAGGAGTAGGGGAGAATAGCTATGATAGAGAGTATAGCGGTTACTTTCGTTCTTCTGACTATTATACTCGTAAACATACACCGGGGGCGGATAGCCCCATCGCGTCGATAAAAGGAACCGGGAAAATGGTTGCCGCTCATGTGACTTGTTATGGGGAACGTCCTCATATTATTACTTGTGAAGGAGATGTAAGAATACATATAGATGGGATTAAGACGCCGCAGGTTGAGAGCGATGGTTCGGAAAGTTATATTTGCTACGGGTGGGGATTCCCGACTCCGGCCGAGTGCAATCCGTCGGGCGGTTATGACGGGTTGAGCGATAATCCCTGGTCGATGACACGATTGTGTTTAGGCGATAGCTATCCATTTTATTCGCAATTGGATTTTAATATAGAGTCTGGTGAGAGCAATAACCAGTATCTCGAACATTTGGGTATTGTTTTTTATTATGGGCAGGATAAAGTTTCCTTAGTTAAGACCGATAGCATAGATATGGCCTCGAAGAAGTCGTTGAAACGACATAAATATAAAGTAGAAGGAGATGTGTCTGTGGAGATGCTGACTTCTTGTTTCGAAGGTGATGCCGATGATGTGGAAGTTACGGCTATGGTTCATAAATTTACCGGAGAGAGTTCGTTTCGTGTAAAAGTATTACCGAATAATCATGGAGTAAGATTGCGTCGATGCAGCGATCAGGAGCTTCCCAGACAGTGTGCGAGAGTTTGGGTCGATGGACAGGATGCCGGCGTGTGGTATTTGGCGGACAGTAATCCGTACAAGCGTTGGATTGAAGATGAGTTTGAAATACCGGAATCTCTTACTCGCGACAAATCGGTTTTGAATATACGCATTGTTCCAGAATCTCGCGAAGAGGGCTGCCCTGTGAGTTGGAACGAATCGGCCTATGAAGTATTCTGTTATATGGAATAATTTTATTGAAAGAGAGAAAAAGGCTTTATACCGATTCGGTATAAAGCCTTTTTCTATTTGTCGGGGATATTTTGTTTCACCCATTGCATGACATTGGCTGGTGGGCGTTGATTATCCAATTCGTGTTTCATGAAGTCCATATAAGGAGCTGCGTGTTTAAAGAATCGGTGATAACCAGCGCACAAATAATTTAATCCCGGTTCTCCGGTGGCCGTTTTTACAAACCTGTTTTTGGGGCACTCTCCGTGGCAGGCAAATAGAAAATCACACTCTTTACATTGTTGGGGCAGAGCATTGCGCTTGTTTTGACCGAAAGCAATTTGTCGGGGACTATTCATCATTTCGATTAAAGATTGGGTGTATATGTTTCCCAATTTATACTCAGGAAATACAAAATGGTCGCAACTGTACACATCTCCATTAAATTCCATAACTCCGGCATGACCGCAAGTTTCGGCCATAGAGCATATTCCGGGTGTTACACCGGCCCAATTGGCAAGAGTGGCATCGAATAATTGTATGTAGTATTCTCCTACATCATTTCGAACCCATTCGTCGAATATCGTACAAAGAAAGTTGCCCCATTGCTCCGGAGAGACGGAGAAGTCTGTTACTCCGTCTATTGATTCTTCATCGGGAGAGGCTAATATGCGCCCGTCTTCATGTTGCCGAATACGTTCGACAATGGGTGTGAATTGTATATATTTACAGCTGATGTCCTTGAAAAAATGGTAGAAATCTAAGGGATAGTCCCCATTAAAGTCGTTAACTACTGCCATAGCATTCCATTCGATGCCATGTTTATTAAGCAGATTTATACCTCGCATGACATTTACGAATGAGGGCCTTCCCTGTTTGGTCAATCGGTATTCGTCGTGAAATTCTTGTGGCCCGTCTATACTGATACCGACCAGCCAGTTATTTTCTTTGAAAAAACGACACCAGCTGTCTGTTAGTAATGTTCCGTTGGTTTGGATGCTGTTATCGATAATTCGACCTTTTCCGTATTGAGCTTGAAGTCGTACTACTTTTTGGTAGAAATCCAACGGTCTCATTAGGGTTTCTCCACCATGCCATGTGAATAAAATATGGTCGTTTGCCTGACTTTCGATATATTCTTTGATAAATTTCTCTAATAGGCTTTCGCTCATGATGTGCTTGGGAGAGTCCCGATAGAGTTTTGCTTTTTCGGTATAGTAGCAATATGTGCAGGCCAGATTGCAAATTGCCCCCACCGGCTTGGTCATGATATATAATATTCGGTCGAAAGGTGTGTAAAGAGATTGGTTCATGATTGTATCAAAGATAGATTTAGTAAGCGGTTCAAAATTAGTAAAAATAGGGAATACAATAATTCGGTACTCGAATTATTTTTAAGTTTTATGTTTTAGGAATCGAATCTTTCGTCTTATATTTGAACCGAAAAAGAATAAGATATTATAAATTTTCGAGGTAATTATCAATGAAATATAGCCGGTTATTATTTGTTGGAGGCGGAATGTTGGCCTCTGTTTTCGCTGCATTTTCGGCAAAGAAAAGTGATAAGCCCAATATCGTTTTTATTTTATGTGACGATATGGGTTATGGAGATTTAGGGTGTTATGGGCAGAAATATATCGAGACTCCGAATATAGATCGTATGGCTTCGGAGGGTATGAGATTTACTCAGGCTTATTCGGGTAGCCCTGTTAGCGCTCCTTCCCGGGCTTGTATAATGACCGGACAGCACACCGGACACGGAGAAGTACGAGGAAATAAAGAGTATTGGCGAGATAGTGGCGAGGTGCGTTATGGAGTTAATACCGACTATGCCATCGTAGGCCAACACCCTTATGATCCCAATCGTGTTATTCTTCCTGAAATTATGAAAGAAAACGGTTATACGACGGGAATGTTTGGTAAATGGGCCGGGGGATATGAAGGCTCTGTTTCTACTCCGGACAAGCGTGGTATCGATGAGTTCTTTGGATATATCTGTCAATTTCAGGCTCACTTGTATTATCCCAACTTTTTGAATCGGTATAGTTCCCTGTTGGGCGACACTGCGACTATTCGTGTGACGCTCGAAGAGAATATCAAATATCCCATGTGGGGGGCCGGTTATGCTTTACGGCCTCAATATTCGGCCGATCTTATTCACGAAGCTGCAATCGATTGGTTGGATCGTCAGTCGGGAGACAAACCTTTCTTCGGTTTTTTCACTTACACATTACCTCATGCCGAATTGGTACAGCCGGAAGATTCTCTTCTAAATTACTATCGAGAACGGTTGGGGGAAACCGGTGTGTTTAATGGCAGTTATGGTGGGCGCTATAATCCCGTGACTCATACCCATGCACAGTTTGCGGCAATGATTGCTCGATTAGATAATTATGTAGGTGAGATTTTGAAAAAATTGAAAGAGAAAGGGCTTGATGAGAATACTATCGTTATTTTTTCATCGGATAACGGCCCTCACGAAGAAGGGGGAGCCGACCCCGGATTTTTTGGACGAGATGGGAAACTGAAAGGAATTAAGCGTTCTTGCCATGAGGGAGGTATACGTATTCCTTTTATCGTTCGTTGGCCCGGTCATGTCCCAGTAGCTGTCAATGACCACCAGTTGGCGTTTTATGATATATTGCCTACTTTCTGCGACTTGATAGGGGTGAATCATATCGAGCGATATGGAGAGAATAGGAAAGACTATTTCGATGGACTTTCATTCAAACCTACCTTGCTGGGTAAAGACAAACATCAAAAGAATCATGAGTTTCTTTATTGGGAGTTTTGCGAGACCGATCAAATTGCAGTTCGGCAAGGCGATTGGAAGTTATTTGTTGAGAAGGGTAAATGTCATTTGTATAATTTGGTCGATGATATTCATGAAGATTGTGATTTGGCAGCCCGATATCCCGATCGTGTAGAAGATATGAAGCGTATCGTGTTTGAACAGCATGTAGAAAATCCTTATTTCAAAGTGACCATGCCCCAATGAAGTTAATGTATTTATATATGGATTTATGGAATTTTTGATTGACTTTATTTTGCATATAGACAAGCATCTGATTGAGATAGTACAGGATTATCATACTTGGGCCTATGCTATATTGTTTATGATTATTTTTTGTGAGACGGGTTTGGTTGTCACACCCTTTTTACCGGGAGATTCTTTACTTTTTGTTGCTGGGGCTATTACGGCGTTGCCCGGAATTCCCTTAGAAATAAATGTTTTGGTACTTATTTTGTTTGTCGCTGCGGTATTGGGAGATTCTTGTAATTATGCAATAGGCCATTTTTTCGGTAAGAAGCTATTCAGTAACCCCAATTCAAAGATTTTCAAACAAAGCCATTTAGAGAAAACCCATGCTTTCTTTGAAAAATATGGAGGGAAAACTATAATTATAGCTCGGTTTGTCCCTATCGTTCGTACTTTTGCTCCTTTTGTGGGTGGTATGGGGAAAATGCACTATTATTATTTCATGATGTATAATCTAATCGGAGGAGCTTTTTGGGTAGCGATTTTTTGTTATGCGGGCTATTTCTTCGGTGATTTGCCTTTTGTTCAGAAAAATTTAAAACTTCTGATTGTCGCGATTATATTTGTATCTTTGTTACCTGCCGTAATAGAGTTTGTACGGGCAAAAATGAAATTCAGAAAAGTAGACCAATAAAACAAAAAGGCTGTTTTCTATTTTGAAAACAGCCTTTTTTGCATTCAGTCGTCGAGTCATATTATTTTTTCAAGGTAATCCATATAATGCAATCTTTGTCGGTCGCTCCATATTCTTCCTTCGATTTTTCATCTTTCAGGACTGTTATACTTTGTATATTATTGGGGTCTATATTTTTTAGTTCTGTTTCCGAAATCTTTTTTCCGTCTACGATGCAAAGTGTATTTTTCATGATATCCTCAGAGGTATCTTTCTTGGTAATCGTTATGGTTTTTATCGGATCTGTCGAAGTTGCAGCGTTTCCTTTGGTTTGTATGATAAGGGCTCCATTTTCACCATCTTTTCCATAACTTTTGATCGCTTCCTCTCCTTTGAGGACAGTTATCGATTTTATTTTGTCGGCATCGAGGTTTTTGAATTTGTCTTTGGAAATTTTTTTACCGTCTAAAATATATATAGGATCGTAAAAGACTCTGGTATTGTTGTTTTCATCGACTATGACCGAACCATTTTTTTGGACATCTACATTTATATTGCTAATTTTTCCTTTCGTATCGATTTTCTGTCTATTGTTTTCTACACTGTCTTTTGTCGTAATGGTTATGCTGTTGATTTTTCCTTTCGTGCCGATCGAAGTGTTCGGCTCGGTTTTGTTTCCGACTATGATAATTTTCGAACTGTTATTCTTTTCGCTGCTTTCGCCGAGGTATATTTTCAGATTTTGCCTGTCTTTGTCATTGCAACTGATTTCGGCCGAGCCTAAACCGACATAAGAGATGAGCAAAGTTTTTCCTATGGGTGTTTTTAAGGAGAAGTTTCCGTTTAGATCGGTTACTGTTCCTGTATTGCTGCCTTTGACCAAGACGGTGGCTCCGACGATAGGTTCGTTGGTTTCTATGTCTAAAACACACCCGGATATTTCTATCTCTTTATTCTTTATGGTTGCGGTGTTTTCGGAACTACCGATCATAGCTGTCAAGTTACTCAAATCGACCGAGGATACTTTGTTTAATTCATCGGAGATTTCGGGGTGGGCGAATACCGAAACGGTACATAATGCGACC
The DNA here is from genome assembly GCF_000296465.1 of Barnesiella intestinihominis YIT 11860. NCBI lineage: Bacteria > Pseudomonadati > Bacteroidota > Bacteroidia > Bacteroidales > Barnesiellaceae > Barnesiella > Barnesiella intestinihominis. Next base: position 863,871 of record NZ_JH815204.1, on the reverse strand, counting down.
GGTATGACGTAGAGATACTTCAAGGTCGCTTTGCGGTTTGATTTCTTTTTTAACATCATGGTAATTCTTTTGTTAAGTTTATTGTGATTAAAGTGATTGGTTATGTAATAAAACTTGGAACCGACCGATCGTTTTATTAGCAGTAATTGGTATTGTTTGGCATCGATGCCTTGTTCCAGAACGTAATTATCGGCTTCGTATTCATGTACGGTTTGCAGCTCTCGTTTCAGTAACCAAGCGGCCGGATTGAACCATTGTAATCCTATACAGAGATCGGCAGCCAGTAAATCCCATGAATGATGTTTGCGAATGTGTGCAGATTCGTGTAGGAGTATTTCTCGGCGATGGTTTTGGAGGTCGGCTTCTGAAATGACTATTTTCCCGAACCAACTGAAAGGAGCAATGGATTGGGAGATAACGACAAGAGAAAGTCCGTCGCTGTCGGTATATTTTTTCCCGCTCCGAATCAGTCGCAGAAGTTTTATAATTGTGCAGACATATCTGGTGATAAAGTATAAAATCCCGATGAGATAGATACTTAGTACCGCGATAATACCTATCGGAATTTTACTTTGTGATTCGTTTTCGATATAAGATATTGCCGGCAGCCTGTCGAGTATAGTAGTGTTTGAATACGTTTCGGGAACAGCCGTATGAACCGGATATAGCGGAAGAATAAACGATAGAGGTATCAATAGTAGCAATGCTGTTCTATTGTAGCGGTAAAATGTTTCCTTACTTAGCAATATACTGTAAAACAGATACAGAATGGCTAGATAAACAGAGGCTTTTAATATATAAACAAAGAATGCGCCCATTGGTGGTGATTGGTTATTGTTCTGCGTTTCCTTTTTCTACTTTTTCGATAAGCTCTTTCAATTCTTTCAATGAAATATCTTCTTCCTCGATCAAAGAGGAAACGACTCCCAAATAGGAGCTGTTGAAGTATTTACGTATGACTTGTCGCAAGGTCCGTTTTTTGAACGATTCTTCGCTTACAACAGCAAAATATTGATAGGTTTTACCATATGCTTTGTGTGACACATAGCCTTTTTCTTCGAGTCCTCTTACGATGGTCGATAACGTATTGAAGTGAGGTTTGGGTTCGTCATAAAAATCCAACAGTTCTTTCACGAATAATGGCCCTTTATGCCAGAAATAATTCATGATTTCCTCTTCTTTCGATGTAAGTCCTTTCATATTTTTTCTATTTATGATACAAATAAACTAAATGTTTTAGTTTCTCAACTAATTATTGCAGTTAATAAAACTAAATAAAATAGTTTATTAACTACTGTTCGTAGTTTGATTGGGAAGAAAAGAAAAATCGGCAATAGATGTTTATACTCTATTGCCGATTATATTGGACTAATAACTAATGTATTATTCTTTTTCTTTTATTATTTTTGAATATTGGGAAGTTCGAGCCCGTATCCACGTTTCTTGTCCTCAACTTTTAACCATAACCCGAAGAGAAGAGCCAACACACCTAAACTTGCAAATATAAGCATAGGGGTTGTATAGTTGTATTGTAACGGATCGGTTATGCCGGGATTCGAGATTCTCAATGCTGCACCTATAATCATGGGGAATGCATATAATCCTATGTTTTGAATCCAGAAAATAACGGCGTACGCCGAACCTAATAGTTTGTTGTCTACAAGTTTGGGGACGGACGGCCATAAAGAAGCTGGAACCAATGAAAAAGAGATTCCCAATAATATGATAGATAAATAGGCAACGATAACTGCTGCGGTAGTACCTTTCAGGGCAGGCAACACCAAAGCGAATACCAAATGGCAGGCAATCATCAGCAGTGCACCGAAGATGAGCATAGTAGCTCCTTTACCACGATGGTCGAGAAAATTTCCTAAAATGGGAGTAATAGCCGCCGCGCCCAATGGGAATACGAAAAATACCCAGCCGGCTTGTTCGGCCGTGTATCCTAAATTACATTGCAGCATATTGATTGCATATTTTTGGAATGGGAAAATAGCCGAGTAGTAGAGTACGCAAAGAAGAGCCACTAACCAGAATACTTTGCTCGAAAAAATGAGTTTGAGATCTTTCAATTTGAAAGGATCGTCTTTTTCCTCACCGCTTTCGCCCATCTGTCGTTCGAGTTTTTTATCCATGAAGGCATAAGTGATAAAACAGATGAGTCCGATTGCCAGTAATATCACTGCTACGAGAACAGGACGAGATACATCGATAGGAGAGATTTTATTGGCCAAGATCGGAGAGCCTAAGACGACTACGGCGACTCCCACACGGGCAATAGCCATTTCTACCCCCATGGCGAGTGCCATTTCTTTCCCTTTGAACCATTTGACAATTCCGCGGGAAACTGTAATTCCTGCCATTTCTACGCCACAACCGAAGAACATGAAACCGATAGCCGACATTTTCGCCGATGCGGGCATGCCTTCGTAAAACGGGGTGATGTTCCACCATTCCAAAGGCAAATTCATAAATCGGTTCATGAGAGATTCAGCTCCGCTACCGATAAATGCATTGCTGACAGCGAAATAGTTGATGGATGCCCCTGCGAGCATAACGGCCCCGGAAAGAATAGCCGTGAAGCGAACACCCATTTTATCGAGAATGATACCCGCAAAAATTAAAAAGAATACGAATACATTCAGGAATGTTTCAGAACCGGCATAGTGTCCATAGGCATCGGGAGACCACCCTCTTGATGTTTGCAAAAGTTCTTGTAAAGGCGATAGTATATCCATAAAAATATACCCGAAAAACATGGCACTTGCCAGTAGAATAAGGGCCGTCCATCGTATAGCCGGGACGTCCTTCATCAATTGGTTCATTTTTTCAGTCATTGTGTTTATGTGTTTTATATATTAACTTCTTAGAAATAGACAGAAAATCCCATTTTTATTCCGTACTGGTTGAATTTATCGGTAAAACTATGCTTCCAATATACGGCCGGATCCAGAGATATGTTTTGGCTTACGAAAATCGCATATCCCAGCTCGGCTCCGATATATAGGTAATCTCGGCATTGAGAGTCGCTCCCTTTGGGTTTATACCACGCATGGGTGTATCCTGCGTTTACGCCGAGAAACAGAGTCGTGAGCGTATAATATCTAATGCTTCCCACTATATCGATGCTATTGTCTTTGTACTCTTTATTCCATGCGAAGTCACCGCCGATCCCGACAAGAATAGCCAAATTATTGGCAATGAAATTACCTGCTTCGACTTTTAGGCCGAGGTCGAACGTTTCTTTGCCCGTATCTTCCGTGTGGGTACTGCCTAAATTAAAGCCGCTTAATTGAGGGTTGATGATCCATGTGTTTTTTAGGATTTGAGCCGAACCGGTGTTCGAAAACAACCATATAACTAAAAAGGTTAATAGTACTTTCTTTGTCATAGTCCGATGAATTTTATTTATGGTTTATGATATATTGTCGTTTCGTAGGGTTCTTCGTTCAGAGGCATCTTGCTTTTTCCTTCGCTCTTCTCTGATTTTTTCTCTACGTTTCATAGCCCATCTGAGTATGAAAATGACGAGTAAAGTAACACCGATAATACTAAAATATTCCCAGTAATTTCCGCTCAAAAGCATACCTCTGCCGAAGTAGGCCATCACGGCTAAATAAATAACCAAGAGCAATGCTATAATGTCGTATCGTTTCATAATATTGTAGTTTTATAAAGACGAGGGTTGAATTTTATATATGGGAGATTTGAATTTTCCAGATTTCAAAACTTCGTATATTTTTATGCAACTCCAAGCATCGGTCGCTGCATAAAGTTGTTGATTTTCGGTAAGATGATCGGCTTCCCAGTTGGATAATCGTTGCCCTTTGGAAATTTTTTTCCCGATAACTATACCATAGATTTTTTGTAGACTTTGATCTTCGATGTTGTATTTCTTCACGAATTTTTGTAATTCTATAAAATTTCTCGGTATAAATTGTCCGCTGTTTAGTCGACTCAACATGCAGAAGTCATCTTTGAGCGATATTCCCACTTTCAAGAGGGATTCGTTTTCGAGCAGATTCTTAATTGCAGGTGTAAATCCTATGCGATTTATACGAAACAGATAACACGTATCGTGGGTCGATAATTGGATAAGTGCTACATGATTGCTTTTCCCTTTTTTGAAAGTTGGCCGAGTCTCTGTATCGAATCCGATAATTTTTTCGTTATTTAGTTGGAGTACTGCATTATCGGCAGCTCTTTCATTATCGATTACGATTATTTTCCCCGGAAATGTTTCTATGGGTAAAGTCGCAATGATTTCTTTACTGATTTTTATTTTATTGGGTGTATCGTTCTCCATAATTTTTTAATCCAAATCATCGTTCAACTTGTCGAGAATATCTCCGTTCTCTTGTTGATGACCGAATATATCGGTGTAATTATCGGAGTGAGAATGATGGTGTCCACAGTCGCAATTGTCGTCACATTCATCATCATCGTTATCCAGAGTGTATCTTATGTTGTGTAATGCTCGGAGCACGTTAACTAGTTGTTGCCCCCAGTATGTAACGAAATTTTCGAAACAAATGTAAAGAGCTTCGAGCATTTGGGGCTCATTTCCCATGCGATATACCGAAATGAAATCTTTCAAGTCTTGATAAATATCGGCAAGAGCCTCCGAAACATTGGCTATTATCGGGGTTTCACTGTATTTCATATCGTTTTGAAATACTTCCAGATAACTGTCGTCTTCCCCCAATAGACTTTCTATGTTTTCCCGAATGCTCTCGTACATACTCTCTGTGACGAATTTTTCGGAGAATCCATCTTCTTCGGGTTCTTCCGGTGTTAATAGTGTTGCTTTCAGATATAGCAATGGTAGTATTTTTGTGATTTTATCGAGAAATCCTTCTTTCTCCAATTCCGGAACACGTTCGATAAAAGCACAATATTCGGCACTGACCGTTACAAATTCGATGATATTTTTTGAATAAATACGTTCGTCCATTAGTCTTTATTTTTATAAAGTCCGTGATTTATGATATAATCATATACCGGTCGAGGTATAAAATAGTTCATATTTTTCCCTTCTGAAATTCCCTGTCGTATTTGGGTCGATGAAATTTCTATGATAGGAGCATGACACAATTTTACGTTTGCAGGCAGCGACCTTTCGTCTATGTCGTAACCCCGGCGCGGATAGATATAAATGGGATACTCTTCGATAATTTTATTGTAGTCTTTCCATCTGTTGAATGAAAGCCAGTTGTCTGCACCGATAATCAAAGTAAATATTCTTTCGGGATGCTTCTTTCTGAGGGCTTCGAGTGTTTGAATCGTATAGGAGGGGCGGGGCAGGGTAAATTCTATATCGGTCGTCCGAATCTTAGAATTGCCGTTCACGGCCATATTTAACATTTCGATTCGTTGTCTATCATTATTCGAGGACAATTTTTCTCGTAGAGGATTTTGAGGAGACACAGACAGCCATATTTCGTCGAATCCTTCATATTCGCACAAGTAGTTCGCTAATATGAGGTGGCCGGTATGAACCGGATTGAACGTCCCGGAGAAAAAGGCTGTCTTTATCGGTTGCATGTTTTACTTATCATTTATCGAGAAATTGTCTTATTGAACGGTATGCCTCTTCTTGGGCTTTTTCCAAAATATCGTTCACTATGATTTTATCGAATTTTGGTGCGAACGACAATTCGTATTCAGCTTTCGCTATCCGATGAGCTATAACTTCCGGGGTATCTGTCGCTCTGTTTTTCAATCGTTGTTCCAACGCTTGTATGCTGGGTGGCTGGATAAACAAAGCGAGAGCTTGGTTTCCGTAATATTTTTTTATGTTGAGTCCGCCGACAACGTCGACATCGAAAATAACATTTTTCCCCGAGTCGAGAATCCGTTCCACTTCGCTTTTCAAAGTGCCGTAGAACTTCCCGGCATAGACTTCTTCATATTCCAGAAATTCGTCGTTCGCTATACGTTCGCGAAATTCATCGGGTGTGATGAAATAATATTCGACGCCGTTTTTCTCAGTCCCTCTCGGAGCACGACTGGTGGCGGAGATAGAGAATGACAGGTTCAAATCGCGATTCAATAACGATTGTATGATGGTGGATTTACCCGAACCGGAGGGGGCCGAAAAGATGATGAGTTTACCTCTTTGTTCCATTACATTACATTTAGTACTTGCTCTTTGATTTGTTCCAACTCGTCTTTCATACGCACGACAATGCGTTGCATCTCGGCATGGTTCGATTTGGACCCGAGTGTGTTGATTTCACGTCCCATTTCCTGACTGATAAATCCGAGTTTCTTGCCTTGCCCCTTGCCCGATTGCAGGGTTTCGAGGAAATATTTCAAGTGATTGTCGAGTCTATGTTTTTCTTCATTGATGTCGAGTTTCTCGATGTAGAAAATCATCTCTTGTTCAAATCTGTTTTTGTCGTAATCGAAATTGTCGATTTTGTTCAAAGCGTCGATTATCCGACCTTTTATCTTTTCGATGCGCTCTTTTTCGTAAGGTTCTACCTCTTGTAACAAATGAGCTATGTTGGCGATTTTCTCTTCAAAAAGGTGTTGCAACATGGCTCCTTCCTGAATCCTGAATTCTTCCAATTGAGAGATGGCTTGGTCGACTGCTTTTCTCAATGCGTTGAGTTCTACTTCGTCTATTTCCTGACTTTCGGAACTCATGACATCGGGCAGACGTAACAAGATGGAGAACCAGTCGTCGGGCATCGCAATACTTAATTTGACCGAGGCTTCTTTGACTTGTTGGAAATAACCTTCCAAAACCGGAATATTTATTTGGGCAGAAGCCTCCTTGCCGATAGCTTCGCTGTATACGAAGAAGTCTACTTTCCCACGTTCCAGACGTTTGGCTATTTCGGATCGAATTTCCATCTCCATTTCCCTGTATTGCTGAGGAATACGGGTCGATAAATCGAGTTGTTTACTATTTAAGGATTTTATTTCAACAGTTATTTTTTTATGCGGTAATTCCACTACGGCTTTACCAAAACCGGTCATCGATTGTATCATAAGTCTGTAAATGTTTTTGCAAATTTAATCTTAATTCCGATGAGAAAGCAATAAATTGAAAAAAAAGAGCTAATTTTGTACACTCGTTAACGTTGATTATATCGTTGGTTTATCGCCTTTCCGACCGGGTATCGGGAGATAAATCATACTTTACGGATTGAATTATGCCGAATATTATACATATAGAGACTTCTACGTCTGTTTGTTCCGCCGCCTTGTCTTCCGATGGTGCCGTTCAATGCCATTTCGAGAATTTCGAGGGGCCTTCGCATGCTTCGTTGTTAGGAGTATATGTAGAACAGATCATGGATTTTTCGAGAGATAAAGGAGTCAAGGTGGATGCGGTTGCCGTGAGTAGCGGTCCCGGTTCCTATACGGGATTGCGTATCGGTGTTTCGGAAGCCAAAGGTCTTTGTTTCGGATTGAAAGTTCCTCTCATCTCAGTTCCTACGCTCGAACTTTTGGCTTGTACGACCATGTTTAGAAACTATTTTGAGGAAGATGTGTTATATTGTCCTATGATCGATGCCCGTCGCATGGAGGTCTATTCGGCTGTTTACGATAATGCGTTGAATGATGTCGTTCCTGTCGGTGCGTATGTAATCGATGAGCATACTTTCTCGGACTTGTTGGACAATCGTCGGATCGTATTTTCGGGAAACGGCTCGACAAAATGTAAAGATGCGATTAAACATCGCAATGCCATATTTGTAGAAGGAATAGTTCCTTTGGCTACCGATATGTTGGCATTGGCCGAGCGAGCTTTCCGTAACGGGCAATTTGAAGACGTGGCTTATTTCGAACCTTTTTATCTGAAAGAGTTTATAGCCACGACTCCTAAAAATAAAATATTATAAAAGTTATATCAATAGAAATTATATGCAATATACTTCGGAATTGAAAAGACTCGTGTTGCCCGAATATGGCCGCAATGTGCAGCAGATGGTAGATCACTGCATGACCATAGAGGACAAAGCGGAACGTACCCGTTGTGCCAATACGATTATAAATATCATGGGGAATCTGTTTCCTCATTTACGGGATATCGAGGACTTTAAGCACAAATTGTGGGATCATTTGGCAATTATGTCCGATTTCAAGTTGGATATCGATTATCCGTATGAAATCATCAAAAAAGAAAATCTTCATACCGTGCCCGAGTCGGTTCCTTATCAGGCTTCTCCCATAAAGTATCGTCATTATGGGAAAATTATGGAAGAGATGTTGAAAAAGGCGGAGTCGATGCCCGATGGACCCGAAAGGAGTGCATTGGTTTCCATGCTGGCGAATCATATGAAAAAGTTGTTTTATCAATGGAATAAGGATTCGGTGGAAGATGAGAAGATTTTGAAAGATTTGCGGGAGTATACACATGGTGTGATCGATCTCGATGCATCCACATATCATTTGAGAGATGTGAGGGAACCGGCCGTGCAGCAGCGTAAATCAAAAAATAATTCGAAAAAAGCGGGTAAATAACCGCTTTTTTTGTATCTTTCACTCATTAACCTTAATAGAGAAAGAGAGTATGGCATCTTTTATTATTGAAGGCGGGCATCGCTTAAATGGTGATCTGATACCGCAAGGAGCTAAAAATGAGGCGTTGGAGGTTTTGTGTGCTACACTGTTGACCCCGGAAGAAGTGAAGATATACAATATTCCCGATATACTCGATGTAAATAATTTGATACAACTTTTGCGAGATTTGGGCGTGACGGTAAAACGCATAGGTCTGAATGCGTACAGTTTCAAGGCCGATAAGATAAATCTCGATTATCTCGATAGTGACGAATTTTTTCAAAAAGGAGCTTCTTTGCGGGGATCGGTAATGATTATCGGACCTCTTGTGGCTCGTTTCGGGTATGCCGTTTTACCGAAACCGGGAGGCGATAAAATCGGAAGACGCCGGTTGGATACCCATTTTCTCGGTATCCAAAAGTTGGGAGCTACATTCAATTATTGTCCCAAAGCCCAGCGTTATGAAATTAAAGCCGATAAATTGCGGGGTAGTTACATGTTGCTCGATGAAGCATCGGTTACAGGTACGGCAAATATTCTAATGGCAGCTGTATTGGCCGAAGGCGATACGACGATTTATAATGCCGCTTGCGAGCCCTATTTGCAACAACTTTCAAAAATGTTGAACCGTATGGGGGCGCATATCGAAGGTATCGGGTCTAATCTGCTCACCGTTCACGGGGTTTCATCGTTAAAAGGGTGTGAGCATACTATTCTTCCCGACATGATCGAGGTGGGTAGTTTTATCGGTATGGCAGCGATGACACGTTCGGACATTATGATTAAAAATGTATCGTATAACGATTTGGGAATTATTCCCGATAGTTTCCGACGATTAGGGATAACCGTGGAACAGCAGGGCGACGATATTCATATACCCGAACATGAATGTTACGAGATAGAGACTTTCATCGATGGTTCGATTATGACTTTTGCCGATGCTCCGTGGCCGGGATTGACTCCCGACTTGTTAAGCGTATTCCTCGTTGTGGCGACACAGGCGAAAGGTAGTGTCTTGATTCATCAAAAGATGTTCGAGAGCCGTTTGTTTTTCGTAGATAAACTTATCGATATGGGAGCGCAAATCATTCTTTGTGACCCGCATAGGGCGGCAGTCATCGGTCAGGCTCACGCACACACGTTGAGGGCTACCAATATGGTTTCACCCGATATTCGAGCGGGAATAGCCATGCTTATCGCCGCAATGAGTGCCGAGGGTACAAGTCGTATTCATAATATAGACCAAATCGATAGGGGGTATCAAGATGTCGATAAACGACTCAATGCAATAGGTGCACGTATTACCCGTTTATAGATCGATGAAAGGGTGGTATTTTTGTGTTGTCGTGGCGGGATTGCTCCTGTCTTCTTGTTCGCAGCAAGTACAGGAGCGTGCCGACGGCGGGAAAACTTCCGATACAATAATAACGGAAGTTCCCGTAGAGGAGACTTGCGATTCTACCGGATACCGTTTGTATCAGAAATATTTGGCTGCGATAGGAGAGAATCCTTCTTATTTTCAATGGAAGGATTTCCCAAAATATTTGGGGGCGGCGTATGTCGATGAAAAAGGTCATTTTGTGATACAAGTGCTTGGCGATTCGGCAAAAGCGAGGAAACAGATTGTCGAGGCCGTCGGGAGCGACGAGGTAACGGTTATTCCCCGACGAAATTCTCGGCAGTTATTAGATTCGTTGTATGCCTATTTGTGTGAGATACGCCGGTTCCGGGCCGATGAACCGACGGTTGCAGTGTTCGATACGGTTTGTTACGATGCCCGTGACAGTTGGACGATTTATGTACATGTCAAAGCTCTCGATTATACCACGCCCGAATATGTCGATAGCCTGTACCGGTATATCGGGGAGTTCCGAAAAAAAGTTTTACTTTCTCGATGGGTGCAGGTAGAGGGAAAATACACGGTTGTAACCGGTGTGGATTTGGACGAAATAAAAGTGAAAGAATGATTACAAGGGAAGAATTGATAAGGATAGGAAGGTTTAATAAGCCTCATGGAGTGAAAGGCGAGTTGTCTTTTACTTTTACCGATGATGTGTTCGACCGCACGGAGTGTTCTTATATCGTATGTGAGATAGATGGCATATTCGTACCGTTTTTTATCGAGGAATATAGGTTTAAGAGCGATACGACGGCTTTGATTAAATTGGAAGATGTAGATAATGAAGCGGATGCGCGTCCATTTACTTTACTCGATGTTTATTTCCCGAAGTCTTATTACAAAGAATCGAATGAAGATGAAGCTCCGGGAGATTACTTTATAGGCTTCACTGTGATCGATAGCGAGAAAGGAGTGTTGGGAAAGATTGTCTCGATCGATGATTCTACGGAAAATGTATTGTTTGAAGTGGAATATAACGGGCGATTGTTGCTTATACCGGCTGTCGATGAATTTGTTTGTGAAATAGACGAAGATAATCGCAAGTTGTATCTGAATATCCCCGACGGATTATTGGATTTGTAGTTCGAAAAATAATCGGTATGGAAACAAAAAAACGGGCTGTATAACAATTTATACAGCCCGTTTTTGGGAGGATAATACGAAAATCATATCTCGATGATTTCATGTTGTAAGGTTTGTGTGTCGAGCAGGAAAAGTTTCCCACTTAAAACTTCGCCATAGCCGGTAATGATTTTAATCACTTCTGCGGCTTCCATGCAGCCGATAATTCCTGGAATAGTGCCGATAACTCCTCCGGGACGAGCCGGGGGAATAACTTCGGGGCGGGGATAAAGATCACTGTATCGAGATCCGCCTCGGTAATTAAAGACGGAAACCTGTCCCCGAAAGTCCGAAATGGACCCATATACATAGGGCTTTTTGAAGCGGGAACAGACATCGTCGATCAGATAACGGGTCGCAGCATTGTCGCATCCGTCGACAATGATATCGTAAGCGGAGACAAGTCGATTTGCATTGTCGGGGGTGAAGCGGTTAGGATAGGTCTCGAATCGAGTTGAACTGTTCAAAGCCGACAGTCTTCGACAAGCGCACTCGACTTTCGATTGTCCTATTTCTGCCTCGGTATAAAGAATTTGCCTTTGTAAGTTGCTTTTTGAAACGATATCATCGTCGATGAGTCCTATTTGTCCTACTCCGGCAGCGGTCAGATATAGAGAGATGGGAGAACCTAACCCTCCTATACCGACAATCAATACCTTAGCATTCTTCAATTTTTCCTGTCCTGCTTCCCCGATTTCGGGAATCATGGTTTGGCGGATATACCTTTCGTTCATCGATCGAATATTTTGTCCCAGTCTTTCCATACGACCTCATACCCCATAGCCTTGACTGCTTGTTCTACTTCGGCAGGTGTCCGTTCGTCGCTGACAGAAAATTGTTCTAACGCTTGCGGATAAGTGGCATAACCTCCCGGGTCGGTTTTCGAACCTGCGCTTATCGAAGTCGCTCCGAGAGTGGCGATGTGGTCTCTGAATTTTGCGTTTTCTCGGGTGGATACGGAAATATCCACGTCGTGGTCGAAAATACGAAATGCAAAAATCAACTGTGCCAGCTCTTTATCCGTCATGATTACATTGGGTTGAAAATGACCTTCGGACGGGCGCATGCGGGGGAAGTTGACGCTATATCGAGTTTGCCAATAGTGCTTGCGCAAGTATTGCAAGTGTATGGCCATCATGGTTACATCGGTACGCCAGTCTTCCAATCCGATGAGCACTCCCATACCTATTTTGTGTACACCGGCTTGTCCCATTCGGTCGAATCCGTTTACTCTCCATTCGAAGATAGATTTCATGCCTTTCGGGTGGTATACTTTGTACCGGTCTTTATGATAGGTTTCTTGAAAGCATACCACGCCGTTGAGACCCGATTGGGTCAAGCGATAGTAATCTTCGCTTTTGAGGGGCATGACTTCTATCGATAGGTTCGAGAAGTAGGGACGAGCGATTTGTAGAGCTCGTTCCAAATAATCGACTCCGGCATCGCGTGGATTTTCTCCGGTTACGATAAGCAAATTCTCGAACGGTCCCATTTGACGGATTGCCCGGCATTCATTTTCGATTTCTTTCTCGGTAAGAATAATTCGGGCAATGGGGTTATTGTGATTGAATCCACAGTAGACACAGTGGTTTGTACATGAATTGGTGATATAAAGCGGTACATACATCTGTATCGTTTTGCCGAAACGTTCTTGGGTATAGAGCCTGCTCAATGCCGCCATGTGTTCTATATAGGGGGCGGCAGCAGGTGAGACGAGCGCCATGAAATCGTCGAGTTGTAAATGCTCTTTGCCAAGAGCGATTTCGACATCGCGATTCCGTTTCGAAGCTATGCAGGCTGTTATATCTTCCCAAGAATATTTTTCTAATTCGTCGGAAAACATATCTTTCTTTTGTTTTTAGTAATCGTTTTTTTTATCATTTATTTCTCGATACAGTCGGTAATATCTTGCGAAAGGCGCATGGCGCAGAAGTTCGGTCCGCACATGGTACAATAATTACCGTCGTGGAACGAACCCTGTTTGTAGTATTCAAGGGCACGTTCGGGATCGAGTGCCAAATTGAATTGGTCTTTCCAGCGGAACTCATACCGGGCCTTGCTCATGGCATCGTCGCGTATTTGTGCTCCGGGAAATCCTTTGGCAAGGTCGGCGGCATGTGCTGCTATTTTATAAGCGATAACACCGTTGCGCACATCTTCTCGATCGGGTAATCCCAAGTGCTCTTTGGGGGTTACATAACAGATCATGGCTGTGCCTAACCACGCGATTTGAGCCGCTCCGATAGCCGATGTAATGTGGTCGTATCCCGGTGCGATGTCGGTCGTCAATGGGCCTAACGTATAGAAAGGAGCTTCGTGGCAACTGTTCAGTTCTCTTTCCATATTTTCTTTGATTTTGTGCATGGGGATATGGCCGGGACCTTCGATAATGACCTGTACATCATGAGCCCATGCTTTTGTAGTGAGTTCGCCCAACACATCGAGTTCGAGGAATTGCGAACAGTCGTTGGCATCGTGTATCGAGCCCGGACGCATACCGTCACCCAGAGAAATCGCTACGTCATATTGTTTTAAGATTTCACAGATTTCATCGAAATGTGTGTACAGGAAACTTTCCTGATTGTGAATGACGCACCATTTTGTCATAATAGACCCTCCGCGCGATACGATTCCGGTAAGTCGTTCGCCCACCAAATCGGCATGAGCTTTCAACACGCCGGCGTGAATGGTGAAATAGTCCACTCCTTGTTCGCATTGTTCGATGAGTGTGTCGCGGTAAATTTCCCACGACAGATTTTCGACTTTTCCATTTACTTTTTCAAGGGCTTGGTAGATGGGGACAGTTCCCACGGGGACAGGACAGTTCCGGATAATCCACTCACGGGTTTCGTGTATGTGGTCACCGGTCGATAGATCCATCAGTGTGTCGCCCCCCCAGTGGCAACTCCATACGGCCTTGTCGATCTCTTCTTCTATACCCGAGGATAGCGCAGAGTTCCCGATGTTGGTGTTTAATTTGACCAAGAAATTACGGCCGATAATCATCGGCTCGGCTTCCGGGTGGTTGATATTCGCCGGAATGATCGCTCGCCCGGCGGCTATCTCTTGTCGCACGAATTCGGGTGTGATGTGGCTTTTAATGCCTAATTGTTCGTTTTGCAAGTTTTCCCGTATGGCGACATATTCCATTTCGGCCGTGACGATTCCCTGTCGGGCATAATACATTTGCGTGATGGCATGTCCCGGTTTGGCTTTGTAGGGAAGGGGAGTATTTTTGAACCGTATAGGGTCGAGAGACGGGTCGTCACGACGGGCACGGCCGTATTTCGAGGTGATATCGTCTTGTCGCTCCACATCGCCTCGCGCCGTAATCCATGATTCGCGCAGACGTGGAAGCCCTTTGTCTATATCTACCGTAATATCGGGATCGGTATAGGGCCCACTGGTGTCGTATACATATACGGGAGCGTTTGGCGTGTGTATCCGTTTTCCGTTTTCTACGGTGACTGTGTCGGTGAGGTTTATTTTTCGCATCCCCACCTGTATGGGGAATAATTTCCCCGGAATATATATTTTTTCGGAACTGGGATAAGAATCTTTGATTATTTTTTTTGTGTCCATATTACTTCTGTGTTTAATCTAAGAAAGAGGTTAACGGGCTGCTGGCTTGTGCAAAATGGTATTGTGAGCCTAATCCGGCTTCGTATGCCCGGCGGCCGGCTTCGACAGCCTGTTTGAATGCGATAGCCATTTCTACGGGATTCCCGGCGGCGGCGATAGCCGTATTTACCAACACAGCATCGGCTCCCAGTTCCATAGCTTCTGCGGCATGGGAAGGTGCGCCTATCCCGGCATCGACGATGACAGGTACGTTACTCTGTTCGATGATAATTTGCAAAAAGTCGCGAGTGCGCAATCCTTTGTTAGTTCCTATCGGTGCGCCTAAGGGCATTACGGTGGCAGCGCCGACTTCTTCGAGCCGTTTACAAAGTACGGGGTCTGCTTGAATATAGGGAAGTACCACGAATCCCAGTTTTGCCAGTTGTTCGGTAGCTTTCAAGGTTTCCACAGGATCGGGCAGGAGATATTTGGGATCGGGGTGGATTTCGAGTTTAACGAAATCGGTCCCGAAACATTCTCTGGAAAATTGAGCCGCAAGTACGGCCTCCTCGGCATTGCGTACTCCCGATGTGTTGGGTAGAAATTGTACTCTATTGCGGTCGATGTGTGTCAACATATCGTCTGTGGCTTCTTGGGTCATGTTGATACGTTTCATGGCCACGGTAATCATTTCGGATCCGGAGGCTTCGATGGCTTTTTCCATTAGTTCATTTGAGCTGAATTTCCCGGTTCCTACGAATAAGCGGGAGGAAAATTCCCGTCCTCCGATAATTAATTTGTTCATGCTTTACGATATTTATTTAATAGGTCTATTATTTTTTTAGTTTCCTTTTCAGGATCTTCGGCTTGCAAGATAGTTCCCGATAAAGCGATTCCCGACACTCCAGTTCCCATGATGGCCGGAATATCGTCGGCTGTGATACCTCCGATGGCGACCACCGGAATTTTCAAGTCGTTCGTCCGGCATTGTTCCATGATTCGGGCATAACCTTCGAGGCCGAGGATAGGACTCAGGTTCTTTTTCGTCTCGGTATATCGGAATGGTCCCAAACCGATATAATCGGCATCTTGCCGGACTAATCCTTGTATGTCTTCAAAGGTATTCGCCGTTCCTCCGATAATGTATTTCTCGCCGATAAGCAGACGAGCTTCGGAAACAGGCATGTCGAGCTTTCCAAGATGAACGCCGTCTATGTCGAGGTCGGCCGCCAGTTGGGCATAATCGTCGAGGACGAGTATGGCTTCATGTTCTTTACAGAGCGGAATGAGTTGCTGGGCGGTTTGCCTGACAGCTTCGATAGGAGCATCTTTCATACGGAGCTGTATCCATTTGCAACCTCCGTTCAAGGCGGCGACTGCTCCCTCTATGATTCCGAATCGGGGTGTCTGGTGGGTAATGAATTGTAACATATTTTGTTCGTATTAATCGTTTCTTAATCGGGTAAGTTGTCGAATAACCCCTGCAATGGTCGGTTCCTGCCACAGGAAACCGAGTACGGCGATCCCTCCGAAATTCCAATCCTTTATAGCAGTTTTTTTTTCGGGGGTGATACCGCCTAAGGCAATGACTCTCTCGTTGATAACACCTTCCTTCCCGGCCTTAGTCAGTTGTTCGGGCGAGAATGCGGAACGGTATCCCTTTTTCGATATGCTGTCGAAGATGGGGCTTAAAAACAGATAGTCGTATTGTTGTCCGTCCGCCAGTTCCTCGATGGAATGGCAAGAGCGGGATAGGGTGGGGATATAGTCGTTCGACAGAGGTCGGTAATGCGGATTCCTTCCATTGAGATGAACACCGGCAAGCCGGTATTTTTCCGCCAGTTCGAAATGGTCGTGAAGTACTATTCGAGCGTAATAGCGGGGAGGAATCGAAAGTAACAGTTGCTCTGTTTTTTCTCCGGAATACTTCGGTTTGCGGAGGTGGATTAAATCCAATCCGTTGTCGAGCAGGGCGGTGATTAAGCGGTTTTCCTGTTCTATGGGGCGTTCCTCTGTAATGCCTATATATTTCATTTCGAGAAATCCGTTCGTTATCCTCCGAATGTAGCCCGGATAATCGTTATCTTGTTCCCTTCGGTTAAAATCCGGTCGTTCCATTCATTTTTGGGAACCAGCTTGTTGTCGATGGCGATAGCCGTACCTTCGATGGAGATTTGTTGCATATCGAGTAACTCTTTTATGGAAATGCTGTCTTGGGTTTCTATCTCCTTTTGATTAATATAGATTTTCATCTTTAATTGGGTTTAATGGGGTTAAAACACGAGGGGCGAAAAAATGGTTTACCGAACCATGACCGCTTCCTATTGCCATGTCGGCCCCGGTCTGTAAAGCTTGGGTGAGATATTTTTTGGCGAGGGAAACGGCATCGGTCAACCTGTGTCCTAGCGCCAAATAAGAGGCGATGGCAGAAGAAAAGGTACACCCTGTTCCGTGTGTATTCCGGGTAGAAATGCGGGGAGAGGTGTAGCGAACAGGAACAGAATTGGGCATAAAGAGTATGTCGCAGGATTCTGCTCCTTTCAAATGTCCTCCTTTCACGAGAACGGCATGACAACCGGCATGAAACAGTCTGTTGGCTGCTTTTTCCATATCTTTCTCACTATCGATGGCAAGTCCGCTCAGTATCTCGGCTTCGGGAATATTGGGAGTGATGACTGTCGCTTGTGGCAACAATAGTGTTTTAACAGCAGAGATAGCTTCTTCCTCGATTAGCCGACAACCCGAAGTAGAAACCATAACCGGATCGAGCACGATATTCCGTAACGGATAACGTTGCAGGCAATCGGCAATCGTTTCGATGGTCGCGCGAGAGTATAGCATGCCTAATTTAACGGTTGTACAAGGTAGGTCGTCGAGTACGGCTTCGATTTGTTGCCGCACGATATCGGGTTCGATACCTTGTATGTCCCTCACTTCGCAGGTGTTTTGTGCCGTAATGGCCGTGATAGCCGATGCGCCGAACACCCCGATGGCCGACATGGTTTTCAAATCGGCTTGTATTCCGGCTCCTCCACTGCTGTCCGAACCGGCTATTGTCAATACGACAGGATAAGTTTTCATACGGTTTGTTTCATTTAAGGGGATGCACATAAAACCGTATTGAAAAAGATAGAACTATGAACAATTCCTGCGCCGGCATTATCCGTATCAGGTTCATAGGGTATAATCTCAGCCGCTTTTAGGCACCCCTTTGTTTGTGAACAAAGGTATGGATTATTTTCTTACAGCTGATATTTCTTAATATAAATTAATGAAGATATGCTTATTCGAATAAGACGATAGAGGAGTCTTTTAAGGGGGTGCATGTTTTGTTTTTTGAAGAAAGATTCTTTTTCACCGAAAAGCTGGTTTCGATTGACCGAACCAAGTTGCTTTCGGGTCTATTGGGCGAAAAAGAGCATCTCTGGTCTGAGGTGGATTTTCATATTAGGCATATTTCTTGTATATTTGCCTACATATAATAAAGATTCATGATGAGTATTTTGTTTTTACTTGTGGGTTTGGGCTTAATCCTGTCTGGTGCTAATTTTTTGACCGATGGAGCGGCTGCATTGGCCAAAAGGTTTAACATATCGTCGTTGGTAATAGGTCTAACTATCGTGGCCTTTGGAACTTCGGCTCCCGAGTTGACAGTTAGTATCGTATCGGCTATTAATGGGAGTGCCGAGCTTTCTATCGGGAATGTTGTGGGCAGTAACATTTTTAATATTTTGATGATCGTGGGTGTGACAGCAGTTGTTGCTCCTATAACAATAACCAAAGGAACATTGACAAAAGAAATACCTCTCGCCATTCTCTCGTGTGTGGTTGTCTTAATTTGTGCTAACGATGTGTTTTTGGAAACCGGTACGGAGAATATACTGAATAGGGCGGACGGTTTGCTTATGCTTTGCTTTTTTGCCATATTTCTCGGGTATACGTTTGCTATCGCACACGATAATACAGGAGAAGAACAAGCTGAAATTAGACCATTATCTACATGGCGTTGTTTATTGTATATCGTTGGAGGGCTCGTCGCTTTGATTTTCGGTGGTCGGCTTTTTGTCGATGGGTCGAGCGAGATAGCCCGGTCGTTGGGAGTAGGAGAGTCTGTTATAGGATTAACTCTTGTTGCTATGGGGACTTCTCTTCCTGAATTGGCTACTTCGGTGGTAGCTGCGTTGAAAAAAAATCCTGAGATTGCTATCGGGAATGTGATCGGATCCAACCTGTTCAATGTCTTTTTTGTATTGGGCATGAGCGCTACTATTACTCCATTACCTTTGGGTGGAATAACGAATGTCGATTTATTTTATTTATTAGCGGTTTCTTTGTTGTTGTTCTTTGCCGGGAGATATTATAAGGTACGTACGATTACTCGGGTGGAAGGTGTATTTATGATTTTTGCTTATGTAGTTTACACAGGATACTTGATATATATGCTGTAAATACTATATTAAGTTGCATTCGGTAATATTCAAAAATGAAAGAGAGGCTGTGTTGTATAAACTGTTGTCTGGTGGTTTCTGAACTATACATAAATGTCAGGTGTTTTTTATGTAATTATTAAATATTTTTAATTTCTGTTTTTCGCTGATTTATTTAATATTAGATAAATAATTTGTAAGCTGCTCAATACTATATATTTATCTGGCTTTTTGTAGAATGGGAGCATTTTTTGTAAGATTTCATTGTGTTTTTTAAGAAATGTAGCTACCTTTGCGAAAAATGTGAAGTCAGAGTACTTAGCAAAATATGCAGATATGTTTGAATCATTCTGTTGTTATTTATCCTGTTCTTCACAGAAAAGTAAATGTAATTCTTCTGAAATTGATAGTTTATAGTAATCTATCTCTTGTATGAAGCTTTATATTTATTTACCCTTCCAATAATGATTATCCACTGAGATAGGGATGGGTCAAAGAGGGGTTATAAGTGATTCTTAGAGCCGGGAAAAGCTTTCTTTTCGGTGTCCCCCAGTAGTATATAGGCGTATATTTAAGGAATGCATAAAAAATAAAGTAATTTCTTTCGCCTGAGATTTTGGGTTAACAGATAGGATTGATTTCTTTCATAGTGGGGGCGTTAGTGGATAAAGATATTTTTGCATAGAATTGGGTCAATATGTTGAAAAAATTGGGTTTATTAGTATTGAAAATGATGAATTAAATCTAATATTTTATGGGTTATATTTCGATTTTATTGTTGTCATTTTTTATTAGTTTGGGATTTTCTATTTTTATTATTCCAAGAATTTTATTGATATCGTTTAAAAAGCATTTATTCGATATGCCAGATGAACGAAAAGTACACAAGGGTATAATACCTCGTCTGGGAGGTGTTTCGTTTTTCCCTGCCGTTATTTTTACTCTTTCTTTGATGATAGGGCTGAATAGAATTTACGGGGAGGAATTGTTTCCCTCTATTATCGGAGTGAGTGATACGTCCGTTCTATCTTTTGGGTTGAGTAGTTTATTGCTGTTGTATTTGACAGGTATTACCGATGACTTGATCGGAGTTCGCTATCGTCAGAAATTTATTGTTCAAATATTCTGTGCCATTTTATTGGTGTCTTCGGGATTATGGATCAATAATCTTTATGGAATCTTCGGAATTTATGAATTACCTCCGGTAGTGGGACTCCCGTTTACTGTATTTACTATTGTTTTTATTACTAATGCTATAAATCTGATAGATGGAATAGATGGACTGGCTTCTGGATTGAGCGGCATAGCATTGTTGTTTTTTACTATATTGTTTATTTATCAGAGGGAATGGCTGTATGCGGCTCTTGCTATCGTAACTTTGGGAACAATTATTCCGTTTTTCTATTATAATGTTTTCGGAAATCCAAACCGAGGTAGAAAAATTTTTATGGGTGACACCGGATCGTTGACTATTGGCTTTATATTGAGCATTTTGGCGATTCGGTTCAGTATGTATGATAATGCAGTGTTACATCGAGTTCCCGATGCTATCGTAGTTGCTTTTTCTTTGCTGATTACACCGGTATTTGATGTTGTTCGGGTAATTTTGCATAGGGCACGTTTTGGTAAAAACATTTTCAGTCCTGATAAAAATCATATTCATCATAAATTTTTAGCATTAGGATTTTCGCATCGAGCAGCTATGATTACGATATTGTTAATCTCTGCTGGCTTTGCAGCCATGAATTTGTTGTTATTGACTCGTATAAATATAAATTTATTATTATTTTTAGACATTTTTATTTGGACCATTATGCAACTTTATCTTACTAAAAAGATTAATAGGAAAGTGGCTGGTTCAAAGGCTTGATATGTTAAATTGTTATTTTAGACAAATGAAATATATTCCGAAAATTCTCTTGGCTGTGATACTTGTAGGTTTGGTATCATGCGTGCCTTCTAAGAAAATGGTTTATTTGCAGGGAGCCGATGGCTTGGAGCAGTCCCCTCAAACCATAGTACAAGACTATGAATTAAAGATTGTCCCGGACGACCAGTTACTCATAACAGTGAGTAGTAAAGATGGTGAGTTGCTGGAAATATTCAGCAATAGTCAGGTATTAGGTAGTACGGGGGCATCGACCACGATACAGGAAACTGTTGGTTTAAGGGTCGATAAGGACGGAAAAATAGAAGTTCCTATTTTGGGTGAGATGCAGGCCGGTGGATTATCGAGAAGAGAGTTGGCCGATGCCGTCGAGAACAAGCTCATCGAGGGGGAATATGTAAAAGATCCTGTGGTGAATGTACAGATAAAGGGATTTAAGGTTTCGGTAATGGGTGAAGTAAACAGTCCCGGTGTGCAAACTATATCGGGAGACCGCATTACGCTTCTCGAAGCCTTGACTATGGCAGGTGACTTGACTCCCTCGGGAAAACGGGATAATATATTGGTAATACGCGAGGACGGAGACCAACGAAAAACTTATACCGTGGATTTAACTTCGGGCGAAAAAGTATTGGAATCACCTTGTTATTATTTAAAGCAGAACGATGTAATCTATGTGCAGCCTAATAAATCGATAGGAGTGAAAGGTAGTTCGACCTTGTCGTTTATTTCTGCCGGTAGTAGTATTATATCTCTTGTAGCATCGGTGCTGTCTATTGTGTCTATGATTATTGTGTTAAAAGATAAGTAACATCTCTATATGGAGCTCATTCAAGAAACTAAGAACGATAAGAAAAATGAAGGAGGGGTAACCCTGCGGGATATTGTCGAGTTGGTATTCGATAATTGGTATTGGATTGTGCTATCGGTCGTTATATGTATGTCGGTCGCATGGTTTTATTTAGCTATGCAAACACCGTTATACAAGAGAAGCGCGGTAATGTTAGTGAAGAGCGAAAACAAATCGGGAAACGATATGTCGGCTGTTCTTGAATTAAATGGGGGCATATCGGGTAGCGGAGTCGAGAATGAAATCTATATTTTGCAGTCGCATCAATTAATGCGTGAAGTTGTCGGACGCTTACATTTGGACGTCACTTATCAGGTAAAAAATTGGTTGCACTATGATCAGTTGTATGCCGAGTCGCCTATCCGGGTGAATTTCTTAGATGCTTATACGGCTCCGGTTTCTATGGAAATTAAGCCCTTAAATGGGAATCGTTTTTTACTGAATCAACTCAAAATAGGTACGAAGAAAAGTGACAACGAAGGCCAAGAGTTTTTGTTCGGTGATACTATAATTTCCGCAGCCGGTCGATTTATTGTAGAGGATATCCCCGATAAAATATCGGCCTATTATAATGTACCGGTCGAAGTATCTCGTATAGACTTGAATACTGCGGCAAATATTTATCATTCGTTTATTTCGACCTCTTTGGCCGGAGAACGTACGACATTGGTACAAATAAACTGCGTAGACTCGAATATCTCGCGTGCCGAGGCTATATTGAACGCTTTGATCGATGTTTATCGGGAAACGATTATCGAAGATAAAAACCGCATTGCGACCAGTACGGCTAAATTTATTAATGAACGAGTCGAAATTATCAGTAAAGAGTTAGGTGACGTAGAGAATGAATTGACCGATTTCAAACAAAAGAATCGCATTGTCAGTATAGATGCAGCGGCCACTCAATTTATGAGCGAAAGCAGTAAGATGAGAGACGAATTGGTGCAGCTGGAAACCGAATATGCCATCGCACGGGCGGTAGAACGTTATTTGACCGATAATGAAAATGGGAAGCAGTTGATACCCAATGTATCGGGGGTAGGGGATAGTGGCTTGCAAAATCAGATAACGACCTATAACGAGATTCTGTTACAGAGAGAAAGATTAGCCGCCAACTCGGGTGAGAATAACCCTTTGGTAAAAGATTTAGACAATAATTTAGCCGCTGTAAGAGTCAATCTTACAGCCTCGATGGATAGTTATCTGTCTACACTGAAACTAAAATTGAGAAAGGCCCGGGAGGTTGAGTCGCAGACACTCGATCGTATCGAGTCGGTCCCTCAACAAGAGAAAAAGGCTTTGGGCATTATACGTCAGCAAAGTATTAAAGAGTCGTTGTATACATTCTTGCTGAATAAACGAGAAGAGAATGCTTTGCAGTTGGCTATTACCGAGGCCAATATACGGGTGATTGAGTCACCCTTCGGTTCGTCGGCGCCCGTCGCCCCGGCTCGCAGAATGTTATTGATGGGAGCCTTTATCGTGGGACTCATTATACCGTTGGCGATACAGCTTTTGCGATTATTGTGGAACACCGGTGTGAGGGGGCGTAAAGATATTGAGGATTATACGTCGATGCCTATATTGGGCGAAATCCCATTGATGAAAGACCGAGATGGAGAACATGCCATTGTCGTGGAAGAGAATAAGACCAGCAGTGTGGCCGAGTCTTTCAGGTTATTACGTTCCAATATGGATTTCGTCGCTCCTCAGGCACGGGTCGTTATGTTTACGTCTACTATGCCGGGAGAGGGAAAAAGTTTCGTTTCCCGCAATTTTGCCGTAACATTGGCTATGACCAATAAAAAAGTGGTTTTGCTCGATATGGATTTGAGAAAACGCACATTGAGTAAAACATTGGATCTGACTACGAAAAACGGTGTGTCGACTTGGCTTTCCGGGAAAAACAACAGTGTGTCCGAGCTCGTTCAGTCCAGTAACATTCATGCGATGTTCGATATCATCTCGGCCGGTATTGTACCTCCCAATCCTTCGGAATTGTTGATGAGCGATCGATTACCTGTTTTGGTGGAAGAGTTGAAGAAACAATACGATTATATTATATTGGATTGCGTGCCGGCATTAGTCGTAGCCGATTCTTCTATCATCGGTCGGGTAGCCGATCTTACGGTCTATGTAATCCGTAACGGAATGTTGGATCGCCGTTATTTGCCGGAATTGGAAAAACTCTACCGGGAGAATAAATTCAAGAACCTTACGGTTGTCATCAATGGTGTCGAAATGGAGAGCAAAAAGTATGGATACGGTTACGGCTATGGTTATGGATACGGTTACGGCTATGGAGTGGAACATGGAAGAAAGAAAAAACGTAATGTCATCTATAAAATTGCTCATAGAATAGGACGGATTTTTAGGGGGTAAATTTATCTGTCTTTTACCTCTTGCTTTGAATCCTGTTGGTACTTTAATGCTATTGCTTATTACCCATGATGAGATAGAGGGAAAACAATAGTTTAAGCGTGGATTTGTAAAATAGAATTGAAAATAAAACTGCTCCTGCGTCGATGTAAATCCAAGACAGGGGAGACGCTGGAAGAAACGATAGTTTCAGAGGAAAAGGGTTAAGTCTTTCTTCCGGTAATAATAAAAATAGAATATCTTTATATTATATGCCTCAACAAGAATCGCGGGTCAAAAAATCATTGTTGAATGCAAGGGTCAATCTCATATTCTATTTCCTGACTCTTATTCTCTCGTTTTTCTCCCGGAAGATATTTCTCGATACGCTGGGAGCTGATTTTGTGGGACTCACCGGCACGTTGCAAAATCTGCTCGGATTCCTTAATTTGGCAGAATTGGGGATAGGAAGCGCCATAGGTTATGTGCTTTATAAGCCCCTATTCGAGCACGATGAGGGAAAAATCAACGAGATTATCTCTGTGTTCGGTTATCTCTATCGTTGGATAGGTTTTATTATCTTGGGTGCAGGTATTGTACTGGCTTGCTTTCTTCCGTTGATATTTCCCAATACGGAGTTTGAGATGGGAGTTATCTTTTTTGCCTATTTCTCGTTTTTGGCCTCCTCGTTAATCGGTTATTTTGCCAACTACAAACAAACGCTTTTGGGAGCCGACCAAAAAAATTATGTGGTTACCGCCTATTTCCAAACAGCAAATATTATAAAGGTTCTCATTCAAATGGCTTCGGCCTACTATACCGGCAGTTACTACCTGTGGGTTGCCATTGAATTAACCTTTGGCATTATTTATTCTTTCATATTGAATTGGAAAATCAATCAAGTCTATCCGTGGCTTCGCAGTGAAGTGCGTCAAGGCAAGCAACTATTCAAAAAATATCCCGAGGTGATGAAATACACCAAACAGTTGTTTGTTTATAAAATTTCTTGGCTGATTCGATTTCAGTCCCAAAATATTTTAATATATTTTTTTTCATCTTTGAAGATGGTTGCGTATTATGGAAATTATAGTATAATTTTTGATAAGTTGCTATTTTTATCAGGGAATATATTTAATAGTATTTCTGCAAGTATTGGAAATTTGATCGCGGAAAATAATAAAGAAAAAATTTTCCAAACTTATTGGGAGCTGTTTAGTATAAGGTTTATTTTTACGAGTATAATAGCTTTTTCTTTATATGTATCAATGCCATATTTTATATCTTTTTGGCTTGGGCCAAAATATATATTGACACATACAGTATTTTTATTGATGGTTATTTCATTATTTTTTGATCAGATAAGATCCATTACAGATCAATTCCTTTTTGGGTATGGTCTGTTTTATGATGTATGGGCTTCTATTTTAGAAGCTGTAGTTAGCATAAGTGTATCTATTGTATGTGGATATTGTTGGGGCTTAGAAGGTGTTATTTGTGGTAATATTTCTAGTAATGTATTTATTGCACAGATATGGAAGCCTATATTTCTTTTTCGGAAAGGGTTTAATATGAAACCCAAATATTATTATACGAATTTAATTATCTATGTTGTTTTATTATGTATTAGTTTGTATATTTCTTTATATCTAATTAATAATATATTAACGAGTCCTAATAGTTTAATTTCTTTTGTCTTTTATGTTTTGATATGTGTAGCAGTGTTTGGATTTATATTAATTTCTTTTTTATTGCTATTTACAAGTGGAACAAGAAATATTTTTAGAAGAATTTTTAATCTTAAAATTTTTGTGAGATGACGCCTAATTATCGATTATTGGATATAAAATATCTAATAACAAAAAAGATTCCATTAATTGTTTTAGGAAAGATAAAAAGGAATCTACTTCCTGTTTATTATGTGAGATGGTCTAATAATTTTGGAGATTTATTAACTCTGATGATTTTGAAATATTATGGTTTTACACCTGTTTTTTCATATCAGAAACGAGCAAAGTGTGTGGTTATAGGAACCATATTAGAGTTAATCCCATTTGATTTTAGTGGCTATATTTTAGGTTCTGGGTGGACGAGGTCTAGAAAGGGAAATTTTCCCAATGCCATTTTTATGGGTGTTAGAGGTTTCTTGACTAAGGAATATTTAGATATAAAAGACGATGTTTGTATTGGGGATCCAGGACTTCTTATAAGTGAAATTTATCCATGCTCGAAATTAGAAAAGAAATATAAGTTGGGAATTATTCCTCATGAAAGTGAGATAGAAGATAGCAAGACGAAAAAAATAAAAAATAGATTAGGAAATAAGTGTATCATTATTAGCCCTAGAAATAGGAATCCTCAAAAAGTGTTAGAACTAATAAATTCGTGTGAGTATATAGTCTCTTCTTCTTTACACGGTTTGATTGTTTCAGATAGTTATGGAATTCCGAATGGTTGGATTAAGATTAATGAAATAGATGATAGCAAAGATTTTAAATTTTATGATTATTACTCATCCTTAGGTGAAACATTAACACCTTTTCAAATTAATGGAAATGAGTTTATTGAAGACTTTATAAATATATGTAGAACTCCTCAAGTTGCTAAAATAATGAAAATTAGAGAAAAATTAAATCGGATGTTTCTAAATTTTAAAATAGATATACATAAATGAGACCAACTATTTTTTGTCTAATGCCTGTAAAAAATGAGGAGTGGATTATAGAAAGATCTCTTTCTTCTGCGAGTATTTGGGCTGATAAAATCATTGTTTCAGATCAAGGTTCTACGGATAGGACTGTTGAGATTGCCCGGAGATTTCCAAAAGTAACTTTATTGGATAATTCTAAATTAGAAGAATTTAACGAGCAAGAAATGAGGGCTCCTTTATTTGCTGAAGCTAGAAAATATTCAGGAAAAAAACTTCTTATTTCTTTAGATGCAGATGAGATATTCACGCCAAATTTTGATAGTCCAGAGTGGAATTCTATGTTGAATGCAGAGGAAGGAACACGATTTATATTTAATTGGTATCATATATTACCGGATTATGAAAATGTTTTTACAACAATTTATAATACTTGTGCATTTATGGATGATGGCAGTGAGTATAATGTTGGATTAATTCATGTTCCAAGACAGCCAATTCCAGTTCGCCCTGTTTTGCAGATAAAATTAAATGATATTTCGATATTACATTTTCAATTTATAAATTGGGAAAGAATGGAAAGGAAACACATTTGGTATCAGATGTATGAAAGAATTTTTTATCCTAAGAAAAGTTGTATTTCTATTTATAGGGGACTTCACTATGATAAGCATTTTTTAGAGAGATATAAAAAGATACCATTAAATAGAGAATGGATAGATGGATATAAGACTTATAAAATAGATATTACGACAGTTCATTTGGTTCCTTGTTATATATGGGATGAAGTTATTATAAAATATTTAAATACATATCCTAAAAAATATTTTAATAGGATAGACATGTGGAATATTAATTGGGTAGAAAAAATTGATAAAAATGTATCTTTTGAAAAAACTAAATTTGAAGATAAAAGAACAGTTTTAGATAAAGCATTAATGTATTATTTGAGAAGAACTCAAGGTCGGAAGGATACTTTAGGAATAAAGATTATTGATAGGATATTAAAATTTCTATTTAGATGAAACGGCTGCTCATTGATATAAATTCGATTATTCCTTATTATACAGTTGGCTTTGTTACAGGGATCGGTCGCTCTACACTTGAATTATTAAAAGCGCTATCAAAAGTTGAAGATATTCCTTTTGAAATAGTTTTATTCTCTCAAAATACGCGAGGTGTAAAGGCTAAGAAGGATTTCTCATTTAAATATTTGCATTTTTATATGCCATATCGGAAATTTTTTAAAAAGATATCCAGTATACTACAATTGAAACGATGGTTTTGTAGATATGATCTTATTCACATGCCTAATAATACAGATCTGGAAGAAAATGAACGGAAGGTTATTTATACGATACATGATTTAATAGTGTGTCGTTATCCTGAAATGTGGGGAGTAGAGAATGACTTGTCTTTTTTTGTTAAGTTAAAATTTTCGTTAAGGAATTGCAAAGCAATAGTAACTTGTTCGGAATCCTCAAAAAGAGATATTATAGATTTTTCCGGAGTTCCCGAAGATAAAGTTATATCAATACCATGGGGTATTGATAGGGAGAAATTTAGATCTGTAAAAAAGTCTGATTTTATTAAACGTGTGGGGATATCTTCGTTGTATTATTTTTCGGCTTCATGCAATCACCCTCGTAAAAATTTATCTCTCATATTGCAAGCCTATCGTGATTATTATGAGAAAGGTGGAGTAGGTCAATTAGTTTTGTTGAATCCAAATAAAGCCGAGATGATAGGATTTGAAGATTTGATGAGGAGTAAAAGGATAATTGTCTGCCGATGTATTTCTGACGAAGAGTTAGTAGAGTTGTATTCTCATGCTCAATGCTCGATTATTGTATCGGAATATGAAGGCTTTGGATTCCCTGTTTTAGAATCTTTGGCATGTCATACCATGGTACTTTCAGCCGCTAATAGTAGTTTGGTGGAAGCAGGAGGGAATGTTGTGGATTATGTCGAGTCGTTAAGTGTGGAGGCGATAAGTCGAAAAATGTTGAAGTATGATAAAAAGGAAAAGTATGAAACAATAGATATAAAAAAAATAGAATCTCATCTGAATAATTTTACGTGGGAAAAATGTGCTGAGCGGTATATTAATTTTTATAGAAAACAATTGAGCATATAATA
The DNA here is from genome assembly GCF_000296465.1 of Barnesiella intestinihominis YIT 11860. Taxonomy (NCBI): domain Bacteria; kingdom Pseudomonadati; phylum Bacteroidota; class Bacteroidia; order Bacteroidales; family Barnesiellaceae; genus Barnesiella; species Barnesiella intestinihominis. The sequence continues at coordinate 834,966 of NZ_JH815204.1, read as the reverse complement.
TTTATGACTTTTTCAATCGTTATACCCACTTACAATGGAGCTGATTTTATTGAGCAGGCATTGCTTTCGGCATTGAATCAGAGTCGACCTGCCGATGAGATAGTCATATCTGATGATAATTCTTCTGATGATACGCTTGCTATTTGCCAAAAATATACTGATCGGATAAAGATTTATCGGAATCTGCAAGGGCCGTCAGGATTTGTGAACGGTTGGAATCATGCAATAGAAAAAGCTACTGGAGAGTATATTTCAATTCTTCATCAAGACGATTTGTTAGCTTCCACTTTTTTGGAAGAAGTCGAAAAAGCATTAGCTGTTTATCCTGATGTGAAACATTTATTTGCTCCGTGTAATTATATTGATGGAGATGGTAATAATTTGCAAGACCTCGATTATTGCACGAGTGAAATAAAACGGTATACGGGAATAGAGTATGTGCGAGCTTATCAGACGATTGGTCGTCCGCATATACATCGTTGTCCCGGGGTGGTAACCCATAGAGATATTTTTAAAGTTTGCCAGTATCGGGAAGAAGCGGGTCATATAGCCGATGATGATTTTTTCTATCGGGTAGGACAATATACCGATGTGGTAGGGATATTGAGTCCGTTGGCTTCGTATCGGTTACATAGTAAATCGGAGACTGGGCACTTGAAAAACATGCAACTGGTTCAACGGTTGGCTCATGATTATATATTTCAAGTGAAGCAGTGGATGGAGTGTGATTTTATGGGAAAAAAGGAGTTTGAATATTTTTGTTCTCTTGCTGCCCGTTTTGCATTTGAAGAATTCTATTATGGAGTTAAATATAAACAGTGTACTTGGGAAAAGGAGGGTAAGGACTATATGGAATATTTAAAATTACAGGATATAAAAATTTTAATTAAGTATAGACTTTTTCTTTTGTTAACTTCGTTTTTGGGAAAAAATCTTTTATCAAAATTGTTAAAATGACAATCCTTATTTGCATACCTTGTTTGATGACCGGTGGAACGGAGATTCAGACGCTGAATCTCGTACGGGCACTTGTTGCCGGAGGACATCGGGTAGTAACGACATGCTATTTCGAATATAGCGATGATATGGTCGTCCGATTCCGAAAAGCCGGTAGCGAGGTGGTTTGTCTGAGCCCTACCGGAACGCGAGTGAATGGTTGGCGGGGAATACTTTTTTTATACAAAGGATTACGCAGGGTATTGAAGCAGTATAAACCCGATGTGGCTCATGTGCAATATATGGCTCCGGGTGCTATTCCTATCCTGTTGCTGCGATGGTTAGGAGTACGGCAGATTATTACCACGGCACATACGGCAGCCGATATCTATCCTAATTTACGGCTGGTACATTTTATTCAACGACATTGTGTGCGGGCGTTTACATGTATTACCGAGCTGGCCGAGCGATCTTTCTTCGGGACATCTCGATTGTATAATGAGAATACTCCTTTGAGCAAACGCAACCATTTTACGATTTATAATGCGTTGCCTCCCGGCTTTTCTATTGTGAGAGAGAATAGGAGCTTTGTTCGCCCAATCACGATAGGGGTTGTCAGCCGATTGGAAGAGATTAAGGGTATGGATTTGGTTGTTCCGGCATTTGCACAGGTGAAAAAGCGATATCCCGATACCCGATTGGTGATTGTGGGGGACGGTTCTTTGCGGGTGAAAATGCAACGACAAGTGCAAGAGTGCGATTGTACCGAAAATGTCGAGTGGGCAGGTCGTCAACCGCAGGAGAGATTGACGGAGTGGTATCGCCGCATGGATATCGTACTGATGCCCTCCCGTAGCGAAGGGTTTGGACTGACGGCTATCGAGGCAATGGCGAACGGTTGCGTGGTAGTCGCTTCCCGAACGGGAGGATTGCCCGAAGTTGTTCAAGACGGAGAAGTCGGGCTGTTGCACGAGGTGGGTTCAATTGACGATATGGCAAATAAAATCGTATCGCTGATCGCGACTCCTGAGTTGTTACAAAAATATTCATCAGACGCGATACGGTATGTTCGTAGGTATAGTTTCGAACGCTATTCTCAGTTGTTTAATGATTTGTATAAAAGATTGGTAACGGCTAAACGGTAAATATGTATTTACTCAACTACATATATTTTCTTATTATCACTTTGTTGGGATTGAAGTTTTTGACGATGAAACGGGGAGTGATGGTCAACCCGCTGAATCGGGAGCAGAAGATGGTGATGGACGGCCCGGAGATGTTTTGGGTGTTGACTTTTTCTACCGGATTATTAGCACTATCGGCTCCCGGAGCATTAGATTTAATGGCTATCCGATTGATGGTTTTGGAGGTCTTTTGCATAGTGGGACTGTTTATTTGTAAGCGATCTCCGCAATGGAGCCCGGCCATAGTATTTTATTTGTTATATATTGTTTGGTTAGTAATCGGGTTGAGTTATTCTCCGGCTCCCGGATATGGATTCCGGGTAATTTTGAAATACCTCTATCCTCTGTTGATAATGCTTTTTGCCTCGGCTACGGTGCGGGATAAAGAGGTCTTTCTCAAAGCCGGATTAGGAGCTCGGTTGGTAGCTCTCGTCTCTATCGGTGTTTTTTTTATACCATATGTCGTTCGTCTTTTTCCCGGAGTATTTTGGTATGGTACAGCAAGTGCCATTAACTACATATCGATGTGTATTTTTTCTTTGGCTCTCTTTTATTATACCGATGAAAAGAGGAAGAATCTTTTACTATGTGTGTTGTTTATGCTTCCTTGTATCTTATGGGTGTTTCGCACCAGTATTATGGGAACTACATTGGCTTTGATGACATTTTTCTTCTTTAAATACAAGTTGAAATCGTTACCCGTAATATTTGTTGTATTGGTATTGTTTGTTGTAGCTGTTTTTGCTATACCTTCAGTACGGGAGAAGATGTTTAAGGATAGCGAGAATGTATCTATCGAACAGTTGCAGCGGGGCGAAATCTCGAAAGACGATATTAATAGTAACGCTCGTTTTGCTATGTGGGAAGATTTACAAAGTCGGTTTTATGATGGAAAAGAACTGATGGGTTCGGGGATAGGAAGTGTCCAAAACTATATGTATAGTAATTTCGTGTTTGGAGGCTTGAAAGTGCCTCATAACGATTATGTTCAAATGTCTTGTGACAGTGGTATCATAGGTGTCGTATTATATCTGTTGGCGGTTTTTGCTATTATTGTGCATAGTTTTTTTGTATATCAAAAGTATACCGATGTATCTATAAAGATGTGCGCTATCGTAGCCGGGAGTAGCATAGTCGGGGTTGCTCTTACGATGTATACCGATAATGTGGTCAATTACTCTATGGCGACACTTTCTTATCCGTTCGGATTTTATGGAATGATGTTAGGACTTATAAAAAAAGAAAGATAGTATGAAGAAAAAATTATATGTATATATAGACCCAATTAATATAAAATTTCCGGGCTTTTCTATTATTGCAAATAGGATGGTAAGATATATCCCTAATTGTGAAATTATAGATAATTTATCGAAGTGTAATAAATCGGATTGGATTTTACCAATGGGGATTGTTGCCGGGTTGAATTTATTGAAGGAAGGGGGACATTGTAACACTATTTTTTTGGTGGATGCATTAACCTTAGGATTTAAAAGTACTATAAAGTTTAGTTGGAAATATAGTTCTATTTTTAAAAAATCTTGTATATTTGATGTATTACGGTTAATAAAATATATACCTATTGAGAGAAAGATTGTTGAAAAATATAAAAAAATTATTGTTGTATCTTCTCATGATCAAAAATATTTAGAGAGAAAATATAAGAAAGCAAATTTTTATACAGTAACGAATGGCGTCGTACTTCCGTCAGAAGACTGTATAAAGGAGAAGCAATTTGGATATACTTTAGGAATATTACATTATTGGGGGTGTGGTGCCCTTATTGAAATCGACTGGTTTGTAAAATCTTATCTTCCTAAATTAAGATTGAAATATCCTCAGTTAAAAGTTATAGCTGCAGGCCGAGGTGCGGATAATACAGTTAAAGAGTATTTTGATAGAAATCGGATAATATTTTTGGGTGAAGTAGAAAATTTATGTGATTTTTTTAATTCTATCGATATATACATAACAACTGTTCGTAAGGAATGTGGAATTTTGAATAAAGTGTTAGACGCATTTGCGTATAAAAAAATAGTATTGGGTTTGGACCATAATATGTATCCTTTTTCTTCAATTAAAGATGCTTATTTAACGTATCATAATTATCAGGAATGTGAGGACGCTATAAAATATATTGCTAATAATAGTCAAGAAATACGTCAAAAAACTTTGATTGCATATAGATATGTACAAGAACAACATAATTGGGAGAAAAATATAAAATTATTGGAGCAAATTATAAATAATGATTATGAGTAAGTTGCTGTTCTTTGCATCAGATTTTAAAATAGGGTTAAGTACGCTTTTGGCCGATGAGTTGATAGCGCTTTATCGATATGGTATTGAAGTATGTGCTGTTGCCGGAGAAAATGAACAAGAATCTGGATTGTCGGAGAAAATAAAAATAGAGGCTATTCCGATCTTTCGGATTGATGGTCTAGACAGACATGAAAAATTTAAGGAATTAGCGATTTCTTTAATTGATATAATGGTTAAGAATAAGATACGAGTTGTTCATGTACAAAATAATTGGCAGTTAGCATTGATGGCTTATGTTAAATTCAAATTATGCTTTAAGCAAAAAATTCGAATTATATATACTCTACATGGATTTCGTCATAATCATTTATTGAAATCTTATGTAGCACAAGTAATAATTGGATTGGGATTATTGTGTTTTGCGGATAAAGTAATTTGCATGAGTGGCTATTTGCGTAAAAAATTTAAGCTATTGTCTTATAAAATTGAATTATTGCCGTTAGGAGTATCTACTTCTTTTTTCTCAGGAAATTATTGTCCGTTACCTCAAAATGGTTTGCAAATGATTTTTCCTGCTCAGTTTAGACATGGTAAAAATCAAGATATCATTATTCGGGCTTTTGCAGAGCATATCAGGCGGACAAATGATAATGATTCAAAGTTAGTACTTCCTGGGGCTGGTGATTTATTGAGTGAAATGAAAGGTTTAACAGAAAGATTAGGTATTTCAAATCGAGTGGAGTTCCCGGGTTTACTTTGTAAGGAAGATGTACGATTATTGTACTTGAAAAGTAATATAGGAATAGTTTCGAGCAATAGTGAGACTTTTGGACAGAGTATTGTTGAACCTTTTGTATTAGGACGATGTGTTATTTCAACCCCCGTTGGAATAGCCAATGATATAATACAAAATGGTGTAAATGGTTATATATATACTTCTCAAAAGGATTTGGTAGAAAAATTTGATTATTTGTATACTCATCAAAATATGATTTATCAAATGGGTGAAAATAATTTTAAGGAAAGGGATTTATTTAATTGGGAGAGAATAAGCCAAGTTTATAAAGAAAAAATTTTATTTCTATCTTGATAGACTACATATTCTTATTAATTATGAAAATCCTTATTGTCCATAATAATTATGGGAAGTATAGCGGGGAAGAGGCTGTTGTCGATAAGATGGCAGACATGCTTATGTCTCACGGTCATGAGGTGGCGTTTTATCGCCGGACAACCGAGGGGGTAAGAGAATCGGCCGTTGGGAAGATAAAGGGATTCTTGTCGGGGATTTATTCATCGTCCGGAGTGCGAGGTATGCGGGATGCCTTGCGACGGGAACGTCCCGATATTGTGAGTGTGCACAATCTGTATCCGTTTATCAGTCCGGCTGCACTTTTCGAGTGTAAAAAGGCCGGAGTTCCGATCGTTATGACTATACATAATTTCCGATTGATTTGTCCCACGGGATTATTTATGCGTGATGGTTTGCCGTGTGAAGTGTGTTTGGAGCGAGGTAATGAGTGGAGTTGTGTACGATATAACTGCGAATGTAGTCGATTAAAATCGATTGGATATACCCTTCGCAATGTATATGCCCGTTGGACAGGTGCTTATCGAAAGAATGTAGCTGCGTTTGCTTGCATTACCGATTTTCAACGACAGAAGTTGATCGCTGCCGGATATGAAGCCGAAAGGGTAACGGTTATTCCGAATGGTATCGATGCTCCGGCCTCGTATGATTTAACCGGGGGTAATTATGTGGCGTACATCGGGCGATTGAGTTATGAAAAAGGATACGACTTATTGATAGAAGTAGCTCGCAGAAACCCGTCTATTCCGTTTCGATTTGCCGGGGCTAAGCGGGAACAAAGCGATATGGAGATTCCCGGTAATGTCGAGTTCATGGGATATTTACAGCAGGAAGAGCTTTCGGACTTTATTTGTCATTCCCGTTTTGTCGTGATGCCCAGTCGCTGTTACGAGGGGTTCCCTATGGCTATTCTTGAAGCTGCTTGTTACGGTAAACCTACTATCGGGCCGGCTCATGGTGGTTTTACCGAGATTATCGGTCGGGGAGAGCAGGCGATAGGAGACTTGTTCGAGCCTAATAATCTAGATGATTTGGAGCGAAAAGTGGTATCGTTGTGGAACCGTCCCGACGAGATTGCCCGATTGGGTGAGAAGGCTTTCGAGAAACTGAAACGGGAATATTCGTCGGAAGTAATTTATCAAAAATGGGATAATCTATTTCAAAAATTAATAAAAGAGTAATTATGCAAGAACAATTTAGGGGGGGGGCAAAAATCGTGCCAAAATAATTTAGGGAGAGATTCTAATATAGAATTGTTACGATTGGTATGTATGCTGTTCATTTTGTTGCATCATTTTATTGTTCATGGGTCGGAGTTTGTTACTGCTCCATCTGTATGGTTAACAATAATGAATAGTTTTTTGGTAATTGCTGTTGATTGTTTTGTTTTAATATCTGGATATTTTGGAATAAAAGCGAAGTGGAAAGGTTTTATTCATTTGTATGTATTGTGTGCCTTTTATAGTGTGTTTTTAACCTTATTTTCATTTTATGAAACAGGCCAATTTTCTATAAAAGAATTTCTCTTTTCATTTTTAGTCTTTTCCAATTCTAAATGGTGGTTTATACAATGTTATGTTTATTTGTTTATTCTGTCTCCGATATTGAATATTGTGATTGATTCAATTTCTAAAAATAGGAAAGTATTTATTGCTTTATTGTTGATCGGTTCAATTTTGACTTTTTATTTCGGATATTTATGGAAAGGAAGTATTAATCAAGATGGATATAATGTGATGAATTTTATTTTCCTTTATTTTATAGGACGATTTGTTGCCTTGTATATTGGATTTATTAAAATACGGTTTAGCATTGCATTATATTTAATGAATGTAGCTGTAATTTCTCTTATTGGAATAAGCATTTTACTGATGAATATCAATGTAAAATGGGTTTCTTTATTGTGCTTTCCTTATAATAGTCCATTTGTTATTTCAGCTGCTATTGCTTTTTTTCTATTGTTTAGAAGTCTAACATTTAAAAACTGTTATGTGAACTGGATGGCTTCGTCTGCTTTATCAATCTATTTGATACATGAGCATAATTACATTTCTTGTAAATTATATAATTATATAAATTCGTTAAGTAATATGGCTGATAGTAATTATATATTATTTATAAATTTATTGTTTTTGGCCTTGATTATTATGGTGGCCTGTATTTTAATAGATAAGTTACGGATGTTTATTACCAATCCAATAGAGCGCTTGATTCTTAAAATCAATTGGGATGGGTATACAAATAAATTAGTTACAAAGATTGATAATTGGATTGGTTGAAAAAATATTGAATTTAATATGAAACAATTATGCAAGAATAATTTAGGGGGGGGGCAAAAATCGTGCCAAAATCGAATAATAGGGCTGGATTTAGTTCGAAGCTGTGCGATATTATTTGTGATAGCAGGCCATTTTTTTGTCTTGAATACTCCATTTAAAAATACAGATTTTGGAGGCTTTTCGATGTTTTTGCAGGCAATGTCCATTCCGTTATTTATGACGGGAGTTCCGTTATTTCTTCTGTTGACCGGTTATTTGAATATCAATAAAACGGTATCGAAACGGTATTATAAAGGCTGTATTCGGGTACTGGCTTCTTATTTTCTGTTTTCGCTCCTTACGATTTTGTTTCGTAAATATTATTTACAAGAGGATTTGACTTGGGCAAAATGGATTTTGAAGATATTCGATTTTTCGGCTATACCATATGCATGGTATATCGAGATGTGGATAGGATTGTTCCTCTTGACACCGTTCTTGAATATGTTGTATAAAGCAATACCTACTCGGTGGCAGAAACAGATTTTGATATTGACATTGTATGCGATGACGGCATTGCCCGATTTGTTGAATCGGTATGGGCTACATTTGGTTCCTGGATTCTGGGCTTCGTGCTATCCGTTGACATTTTTCTTTGCCGGCTCTTATATTCATGAGTATAAACCACGGTTTGAAAGTTGGAAGTTGTGGATTGTGATTTTGTTATTGTGCCTGATAAATCCTGTATTTAATTCATTGTTCGTACATAATCATACGCTTATTCAAATTGCGGGAGGCCCGTGGGGTGTATTTGGAACGGTTATTGCTTTGGCATTTTTTCTGCTGTTTTATCAGACCGATTTCAAATTACCGGTATTGCGTAAAAGTTTGACAAAGATTTCGCTTTTGTCTCTCGATATGTATCTATGTTGTTATCTGTTCGACGCAATGGTTTATCCCTATTTCATGGAACACTATTTTGTGAATCAGTCGCAATTTGGGATCTATTTCTTTGTTATTGTTCCCATATTGTTTATTAGCTCATTCTTATTGGCTTGGGTGAAAGAGGGTACATTCTGTTTGGTGAAAAGGTTGATGTAAAAATTTGTACAGTTTTAATTTTTTCTATTTTCTTCTTAGTGAAATTACGAGAAGCCGGGACTTTTGAATCGTAAGCAAGAGGCATATTGTCGTAGATTGTATTTCAGTAAATATTTCTCTGCTTCTGTGATTCCCGTGTTTGGGAGGGGAGAATGGTGTGAAAAAGATTCGGAACGGTGGAGTAGATAGGGAATAACGAGGGATTATATTTCAAGTAGAGTAATACATTTACAAACCGAGTAAATAAGTCATCGATGGGCTCGGTCTGAAATCAAACAAGCGGGTAAGATTGTTTTATAGTCGGGATAGGGGAGTTCCGACAGTCACTTTATATATCAATTTTTATGGAGAATTATTTCAATATCAGGTATGAGTTTGATAAACGAGCTGTTTTACAGGCTATCGACGAAGCGTTGTTATTGGGGAAGCCGGGATATATATGTGTCTCGGACGGGGTTATTTTAAGTACGGTAAACCGGGACCCGGATTACAGACAGGTTGTAGATGGAGCGATGTTCTCTATTTGTGATAGTGGTTATGTACCCTTGTATTTGCGATGGATTTATGGTATAGAACGTCACCAGTATTGCGGAAGCGAGATTTTTATGGATATTGTCCATATGAAGCGATATAAAATGGCTTTTCTTGGAACGACGCAAGCGACTTTAAACGGGCTGCAAAATAACTTGTCGGAGATAGATCCACGAATTGCAAACATGTGGTTTTACTCATTACCTTATAAGAGAGTTGAAGAGTTTGACTATCCGGCTATTGCCGAGATGTTGGAAAAAGATGGCTCCGAGATTATTTGGATTGCATTGGGTGCTCCCAAGCAAGAGATATTTATGAGCAAATTAAAACCCTATTTGAAACGAGGGGTGATGATCGCTGTGGGAGCGGCATTCAAATTTTATAGCGGAACCGATGTGAACAGGGCTCCTTATTGGATGGTGCGGGCTCATTTGGAATTTTTGCACCGAATTTATTGCGAACCGAAAAAGCAAATAGGGCGTTGCTCGATGATTGTGTACTCTCTGCCTAAATTGCTTTATCAAGAGTGGAATCGCAAGCGAAAACGTAAAAAATTGGCGGGAAAAACCGAGTGATTGATTCGAGGAAGTAGGCCGGTAGAGCCGAATTTGAAAATTTGACACTACATTTATCTTTTGTTATATTTATGGAATATAAGAAGCTGTTTTAAATTTATTCCGAGACAGGGGCTCAACATGGCCGGAACATACCTGCTTGCAATGATAATATTATTTCTCAATAAATTTAAAACAGCTTCTAAGATGAGTCTTATCAAAAGGCCTAAGCGAGCTTAACTTTTTTGCTTTCGACTTTCGCTATATTTGTAGAATATAGGATACGGTTCGGCATAGCCCATTCGGAAATGTGATTTCCGTTTGCCTTTGCAATCACCTTTCGCTATATTTGTAAAATGAAGGAATTGCTTCGGTAAGGAACTCGAATAAGCTCGTTTTTTGCATTCGGCTATATTTTTATGATGACATTATAAATAGATGAAATAATCAATAAAAGCGAATAAATACAGTTATGAAAACAGCGCTAATTACCGGTATTACCGGGCAAGATGGGTCATTTCTTGCAGAATTTTTATTGGAAAAGGGATATGAAGTGCACGGAACGATTCGCCGGTCTTCGGTAGACTATCGTGAACGTATAGCCCATTTGGAAGGTTTGCCTCATTTCCATTTGCATTATGCCGATTTAGGAGACTCGATGAGTCTGATTCAGGTGGTCGGGAAAGTAAGACCCGATGAAATATATAATTTGGCAGCTCAAAGCCATGTACAAGTGTCATTCGATGCCCCGGAATTTACAGCCGATGTAGATGCCACCGGTGTGCTTCGCATTCTTGAAGCCGTCCGCCAATGTGGTTTGGCCGAAACTTGTCGCATTTATCAGGCTTCGACATCGGAGTTGTATGGTAAGGTAGAACAAGTTCCGCAAAACGAACAGACTCCATTCCACCCATACAGCCCTTATGCAGTGGCTAAGCTCTATGGATTTTGGATTGTCAAAGAGTATCGTGAGGCTTATAATATGTTCTGCTGTTCGGGTATCTTGTTTAACCATGAATCGGAACGTCGAGGGGAGACTTTTGTGACTCGTAAGATTACATTGGCCGCCGCTCGTATTGCACAAGGGAAACAAGAGAAGCTCTATTTGGGAAATCTTTCGTCGTTGCGAGATTGGGGATATGCCAAGGATTATGTAGAGTGCATGTGGCTTATTTTACAGAATGATAAACCCGAGGATTTTGTGATTGCCACCGGTGTACAGCATTCGGTACGGGAGTTTTGTCAGTTGGCATTCCATCATGTCGGTATAGAATTGGATTTCGTAGGCGAAGGGGAGAATGAGAAGGGTATAGACCGGGCGACCGGGAAGGTCGTTGTCGAGGTTTCTCCTGATTTTTATCGTCCTACCGATGTGGTGAATTTGTGGGGTGACCCGACGAAAGCAAAGAAAGAGTTGGGGTGGAATCCCATGAAGACCTCTTTTGAAGAATTGGTGAAGATTATGGTCGATGCCGACATGGCGAAAGTGGCGGTCGAGAGAGCCGGAGACGAGATTCGCATGAACTTGGCTGAATATCTGGAAAAGGGTATTGTTAAATAAGAAAAGAGTCGGTATGGAAAAGAGTGCCAAAATATATGTAGCCGGGCATCATGGATTGGTGGGATCGGCTATTTGGAAGAATTTGCAGGAAAAGGGTTACACCCATTTGATAGGTCGTTCTCATAAAGAATTGGATTTGCTCGACGGGGTTGCTGTGAAGAGATTCTTTGACGAAGAGCAGCCGGAGTATGTGATTTTGGCGGCCGCTCATGTTGGGGGGATTATGGCAAACAGTATCTATCGGGCAGATTTTATCTATCAAAACTTGCAAATACAGCAGAATGTCATCGGTGAAAGTTTCAGACATGGAGTAAAGAAATTGTTGTTCTTGGGCAGTACTTGCATTTATCCGCGTGATGCTCGACAGCCGATGAAAGAGGATGCATTGTTAACTTCTCCGTTGGAATATACGAACGAGCCGTATGCGATTGCCAAGATTGCCGGTTTGAAAATGTGTGAAAGTTTTAATTTGCAATATGGAACCAACTATATTGCTGTAATGCCTACTAACCTCTATGGTCCTAACGATAATTTCCATTTGGAGCGAAGCCATGTGTTGCCTGCTATGATTCGTAAAATACATTTGGGAAAATGTTTAATGATGGACGATTGGGGCGCTGTTCGTAAAGATTTATCGTTGCGGCCAGTGGAGGGTATCGACGGAACCGCCACGACAGGAGCTATTCTCACGGTGTTGAGTAAGTATGGTATTTATCCCGATTATGTGGAATTGTGGGGGACCGGGAAACCGTTACGTGAGTTTTTGTGGAGCGAGGAGATGGCCGATGCTTCGGTATATATTCTCGAACATGTCGATTTCTCTGATGTGAAAGGTGATAACCCGGAAGTAAGGAATTGCCATATCAATATCGGAACAGGTAAAGAAATAACCATAGCTGCTTTGGCTCACCGGATACGGGAAGTTGTCGGTTATGAAGGAGAGATTCGGTTCAATGCCGATAAACCGGACGGGACCATGCGTAAATTGACCGATGTTTCCAAACTACATGCTTTGGGGTGGCATCATAAAATCGAGATAGAGGAGGGGGTACAAAAGATGTACGATTGGTATATTGCAGACCACACGGACTTGTTTCGTTAAGATAGTTCTACCCAACATATAAAAAAGCCCAGAAAGATTGAGGTCTTTCTGGGCTTTTTTATATTTGACTTTTACAGAATATAGCTTGGCTCAAAATAGATCCGTTTTATTTTGAGTCCGCCTTCCGTAATGTTTTTTGTTGAAGATGGTTAATCTGTCCAGCTCATTAACTTACGGAGAAATGGAGTCAGTTCGTCAGCCATTCGTTGTTGTTGTAAAAGGCTGGGATGCCAACTTGCTCCGTATCCTAATTCTCCGGTTTGGGGAGTCATATCGAAACGATATACTTCGAGGTCTCCGGCTTTGTGAAGTGTATCGGAGAGTCGGTCGAGCGTATTTTTAACCAAAGACAACGACTCACCATGAAGCATACAGCCTGTAAGCCACACGATTTTGGCTTTTGGATAATTATTGCGTACTGTTTTATGGAAAGCGAGATAGGCATTATACAAACGATCCGTATCATAACCGGGCGTGCTGGTATCGTTTGTACCGAGGTTTATGCATACGACGTCTGGGATATATCGGGAGAAGTCCCAAATTTCGGAGGAATCATTGAAAAGAGTTTGATTATACATGGCAGGCATACAATCTGGACTGCCTTCACGTGGCCCGTTATAATTTCGGTAGATACCTATTCCACTGCGAGCTATCACAAAATGTTGGGCATGGAGGTTTCGGGCAGTGATTGCAGCGTAGGTGTAATAGTGATTTTCCGTTTCTTCGGTAAAGGGATCGGAGGCTTCAACACTCTCTATTCCATATCCACATGTGATGGAATTACCGATAAATTCTATTTTGCGTTGTGGAAGGTTTGGCGGGGATACCAAGTTTTTCCCTTTGTCAAGCAAAAAGCCTTTGAATTCCGGTTGACGATGGAAAGCCTCTATTACATTCATGATAGTCGCAGTATGAACCGTATCGTTTAGTGCTGTGGCAAGGGTAACGATCGAGTCGGAGGGGGAATTGAATGAAATTTTGAAAGGGGCAGCGTTGTCGATCTTTACCATAAAAAATCCACTCATGGGCTTGGCATACATTTTTAGAGATGTACCCCGGAATGAAGCCCGTATTTGAACTCCGGGATAATTGAAACGAATAGCATCCGGAGTTTTATGACTAATACGGCCTATGTATTGAATATATCGGTGCGAGGGATTTATAAACTCTCCTTGCAAAGAAAGAGTTTTCGAGAAAGAGCTGAACCCTGTCCATAGCAGGGCGATAGCAAAGAAAAAAAGTTTTTTCATCGTTTTTTATGAGTATTATAAGGAGACAAAGATAGTATTATTTTGTAATTATTGCAATGGGTGAAATCGATAGAAATGCTTCCATTTTTATAAAAAGAAAGAGGTATCCTCACGGACACCCCGTCTGAAATTATAAACATCAAAAATAAAAGTTCTTTATAGAATTAGTTTAGTGTCGAAGGTCTGTTATATGTTATAGAAAATAGTTTACTGGTTCCGTCGCCGTTATTGGTCGATAAATTGGAACTTTCGGCATTGTATCTTACAACGACGTTAATATCTGTGTCACTCGGATATTGAGGTAATTTGAAAGAAATATAGTCCGAGCTTTTGCTATCTTTGATATTCCCTTTTTCATATATGAGAAAGAGTGTATCTGTTTTAGCTTCTGGATTGTATAATTTAGGTTGGACTAGCTTCAAAGAACTCGGGTCACCATTTTCTACATCATGTTTGACATATGCAAAAGTCAATATCGTGTCGTCTTTGCGATAGCTTAGGAAAGGTTCTACACCATATAGTGTGGGCAATGTGTCACTAGCGAAAGAGGATATAGAATTGTCGAATGTATAGTTTTTACAATCGAATTTATGTACCCCTGCAATCGTGGCATTGTATATACCTTGCGCCAATTGGGTTCCCTGATTATCGAAATCGATGGTCGTGGTAGCTAATATTCTGTCGCCTACTTCTAACCTTTCACCTTGTAATTCTGCGCTTGTCGCAGATATACCGGCTCGGTCTATAAACATATAGGAAGTTCCTGTCGAAGTTTTATAGATACTGCCCGTAGAGTATACAGATAAGGTATTTCCGCCGTCGCCTAAACAGCCGGAAAATGATAAAACGCCACAGAGCAAAATTAGAATAGATACAAGTTTCAATGTGTTCATTATTTTTTTGTTCTTAGTTTATAAATGTTGTTCGTTTAAAAGCCAGTTCTTATTCCCAACGTTAATCCAAAGTTGAAAGGTTTATCTTTCCATATATTGTGTATACTCGAATTATTCTCGATATAATATGCGATATGGGGCTCCAAATAAAGTTCCGTTTGCTTATACAGTGTGAGAGCCGCTCCCAATTTGGCCTGTACAGAGAATTGTACATTTTCATGTTCGAGCTTTTTATACCCAGACCCGGAAATTCCTTCGTCGTGTCCTTCGTCTTTCTGTTGTCCGGTAAGGTAAAAATCAACCTTTCCTCCCGCAGAAGCATAAAAAGATGCTCGTTTCACTCGGGCAAATCGATATATAATATCTATGGGAATACCTAAATAATGTAATTCTTGACTACCGTTTCCGTTGGTTGAATGATATTTGGAGTATAAATAAGTGTATATTATACCTGATTCTAACTCCCAATTTTTTGCCAAACTTTTGGAAACTGTGGCTCCCACAGATAATGGCATCTTGTGGTCAAATTCATAAACTGGATTCCTTCTTGCCGACATCATCATTAGCGGATTTCTCGTGCGAATAGCTTTTGCCGGATTCTTACTGTTTCCAGAGGTCGCATTGGATGCCATAAGTCCGAATTTTAGCCCATTGCTTTTACCCTTTTTCATCGATTCGGTAATTGCAAGATCGGCCTCTTTCAGTTTTTTGCCGTCATTTTCGAAATCTTCTAACTTTTTCCGATAGGATTGTGAATCGTATTGTTCTGATTTCGTATTGTTAGATCTGTTTTCTACTTGAGATTCATTCATTTTATTCGTTTCGACGATTTCAATTTTTGAGTCAGTTTGAGTTTCTTGCTTTGTTTGACTCTGAGACTGAGGCGATGAAACCGGTAAAAATTTGGGTGTCTCTACCGAAGGAGATTCAATACTTGAATGAAGATTTGAAATAGAAGGTTGTGTTATTGTGGGAGCTGTGTAATCCTCATTAACAGCGAGAGGTGCGGATATTTCTTTATCCGGATATTGCCATAAAGCCACCGTAACGATAACACCCATAACGATTGCAGCGGCCGAATACCACATGATACGACGATAGAGGGGTACTTTATTGGGTACTCTTTTAAGCAATCTCGACTCAATACCCGACCACATGGCATCCGGAACATCGGATTCATGTTGTACCAGTTTGGTGCGTATTGCTTTTTCGAAATTCTGATCGTCTATCATTAATAGATTGTTATCAATACCTGTTTACTTTAATTCTTTAATCCATTTTTGCAGCAATCTTTTTGCCCGTGTATACTGCGATCTCGAAGTACTTTCATTGATGTTTAAAGTCTCGGCTATTTCTCTATGTGAATAGCCTTCGATAGCAAACATATTGAAAACCGTCCGAAAGCCCGGAGGTAGTTGCGCGATGAGTTCCATCAATTCATCGGCCGAGATTTTTTCTACGGCAGAGTAGTCGGCCTCTTGCTGTGGTTCTAACGCATTTAACTCGACTCCGTTTCTTAACAGATCGTTTTTGCGTAAAGCCTCTAATGCCGTATTGACAAAAATACGCCGCATCCATCCTTCAAAAGAACCTTCGTAACTGTAACTCCGTATGGAAGAAAAAACTTTGATAAATCCGTCTTGCAAAAAGTCTTCTGCCATTTCTCGATTATCGGCATAACGCAAACACACTGACATCATTTTGCGAGCAAAAGTTTCGTAAAGTAACTTCTGCGCTCGAACGTCGTTGTTTTTACAAGCTTCTATCAGCTCTTTTTCATTCATACCGATTTACTCGGCCTGAGTTACTTCTACATTAAATAGATGTAATCAAACCCTTTTTTGCTGCATGAGATAAAAAATAATATAGCAGTTCTTTGTTAAATAATATTATATCAAAGAACCGCTAAGTGTGGAAATAGGCCAGCCTTCTCACTCCAATTTATGAATAATCAGCCCAGATCTTAATTTAGGTTCGAACCATGTTGTTTTGGGTGGCATTATGTTACCCGTATCCGCTATGTCCATCAGTTGTTTCATCGATACCGGATATAGAGCCAAAGCCATTTTCATTTCACCGCTGTCGACTCTGTGTTGCAATTCTTCGAGTCCCCGGATTCCTCCGACGAAATCGATTCGTTTGTCCGAACGTAAATCTTTTATACCCAAAATATCCCTGAGAATTAGGTCGGAAGATATAGTTACATCGAGTATTCCTATGGGATCGTTATCGTCGTATGTACCTTCTTTTGCCGTTAAGGAATACCATTTCCCATCTATATATAGAGAAAAATTATGTAGCTTTTTCGGTTTATATATTTGCACTCCTTTTTCTTCGACAATGAAATTTTCTTTTAGTTTTTCAAGAAATTCATGAGGGGTAAGTCCGTTCAGGTCTTTTACAACTCGGTTGTAATCGATAATCTGTAATTGAGATGCTGGAAAGCAGACAGCTAAGAAGTAATTGTATTCTTCGTCACCGCGATGATTGGGATTTTGCCGTGCTTTTTCATTCCCTACTAGGGCGGCCGCAGCCGTTCGGTGATGTCCGTCAGCAATATATAAATTGGGAATTTGTGCAAATAGTTCTGTAATTCGAGCTATTGTTTTATCGTTGTCGATTACCCAAAAATGGTGTCCGAATCCATCGGGAGCTACAAAATCATATTCAGGAGAAACAGAAGTTTCTTGTTTGATGATTGCAGCGAGTTCTGTATTATCAGGATAAGCGAAGAATACCGGTTCGATGTTGGCATTATTGATACGCACATGTTTCATACGGTCTTCCTCTTTATCTCGCCGAGTAAGTTCGTGCTTTTTAATTGCTCCCGACATATAGTCTTCGACACATGCACCTACGACCAATCCATATTGAGTATGTCCGTTCATGGTTTGAGCGTAGATGTAATAATGTTCTTTGTTATCTTGTACCAACCAACCTTTCTCTTGGAACATATTAAAGTTCTCTACCGCTTTTTGATAAACTTCTGGACTATGTTCGTCCGTACCGGAAACAAAATCGATCTCAGGTTTAATAATATGGTAGAGCGATTTTTCATTGCCATCGGCTTCTTGGCGCGCTTCTTCTGAATTGAGAACATCATAAGGTCGTGAGGCCACCTGCTCGACGAAATCTTTCGGAGGACGTATTCCCTTGAATGGTTTAATCTTTGCCATAGTAGATAGAGGTTAGGTTAGTTATTATTTATTGGAGAGGATAATCGTTTGTTCACGATCCGGTCCCACCGATACAATTTGGATAGGTACTTGTAATTCTTTTTCCAAAAATGCGATATAATCATTGAACTTCTGGGGAAATTCTTTTTCTGTGTGAATCTTAGTCATATCGGTTTTCCAGCCCGGAAGTTCTACATAAACCGGTTCAATATTTTCTTCAATAGAGTAGGGGAATTCAGTAGTTTCTTTTCCATTTATCCGATAAGCGACACAAGCCTTAATGGTTTCGAAAGAATCGAGAACATCGCTTTTCATCATGATTAGTTTGGTTACTCCATCTATCATAATCGCGTATTTCAAGGCTACCAAATCGATCCAGCCGCAGCGTCGTTCCCGTCCTGTCACAGCACCGTATTCATGGCCGAGGTCTCGTATTTTCTTTCCGGTTTCGTCGAATAGTTCAGTTGGAAAGGGGCCGCTTCCTACCCGGGTACAATAGGCCTTGAATATACCATACACTTCTCCGATTTTACTAGGAGCAACTCCCAATCCGGTACATGCCCCGGCACATACGGTATTCGATGACGTGACGAACGGGTAAGAACCGAAATCGACATCGAGCATCGTTCCTTGCGCTCCTTCGGCGAGGATAGATTTTCCTTCTTTCAGGTAATGATTGATAACGTGTTCGCTGTCAATGATTTTAAATCTTTTCAAGTATTCGATAGCTTCGAACCATTTGGGTTCCAATTCGTCTATGTTGTAATCGTAATTAAGAGAGCGAAGAATATTTTCGTGTTTAGTTTTTGCCGTGGTATATATTTTTTTGAAATCGAGGAATATGTCGCCTACGCGAACACCGTTTCTACTGATTTTATCGGAATAGGTGGGTCCGATACCTTTTCCTGTGGTCCCGATTTTGGAGCTTCCTTTCGCAGCTTCATAAGCCGCATCGAGAATTCGGTGTGTGGGTAAAATCAGGTGAGCTTTTTTTGAAATGTAGAGGCATTGGGTGAGATCGTGTCCGCTTTCGGCTAAACTTTCGGCTTCTTCTTTGAACAGAATAGGATCCAAAACTACGCCATTCCCGATGATATTTATTTTCCCTCCTTGAAAAATACCCGAAGGAATAGAGCGTAAAACATATTTTTCGCCTTTGAATTCCAGTGTATGGCCGGCATTGGGGCCTCCCTGAAAGCGAGTGATTATATCATAATTGGGTGTCAATACATCAACGACTTTACCTTTACCTTCGTCGCCCCATTGCAATCCTAAGAGAACATCGACTTTCATAATTTGAGTGTTATGTAAACTTTAATTCGGTTTATTTCTTTTCGATTTTATCTTTTTTGTTTTTGTTGCTACATCGGCTACAAATGCCATAGACATATAGGGTATAGTACGATGTATTGAATTTATTGAATTTGCGAGTATTCAAATTGGACATCAAATCCAAATCTTTTACTTCCCTGACTTTACCACATTTCATACAGATGAGATGATGATGGTTGGCATTATATACTCGTTCATACTGTGCCAGATTACTCCCGAATTGGTGTTTGCGCACTAAGTTGGCTTCGAGTAACAGATCTATCGTGTTATAGACCGTGGCTTTGCTTACTCTGTATCCATTTTGGATCATAGCTTCATATAGAGTTTCTACATCGAAGTGTTGAGTTGTCGTGTATATTTTCTCCAATATAGCAAACCGTTCCGGGGTTTTTCGTAAATTCCGGGATTCTAAAAATTGTATAAACAACTGTTTTACAGTTTCTTTTGATTTTTCTTCTGGCATGGTAAACAACCTATGTTACAAATTTAGCTATTTTTGTATTACAAGCAAAACAAATTCAGTTTGAATCGTATCTCGAAAATTCTTTGAACAGTTCCTTTTCTTGGTTTAATTCATCGAATAAGTTACTGTATAACTCATTGTTCTCGAATGAGTTTTTTGAATTCGACAGAATATAGACAGAAAGTTTGTCATGATGCATGGCTTGTTTGAGATAATTGACGGCAGGAAAAGCTAAATTGACATTTGGGTCTGCCACTTTTTTTAGTGCGATATCGGCTATCTGCTCGAATATCGAAATGTCGTTTATTTCGTGGTGGTCGATAAGCCAAGCTGTCGCTAACTGCAATCCGGTATACTGTCGTATCATCTTGTCGGAGAGACTCCATGACAGTGCTTTTCGAGGTGCGAATCGGAGTCGGCGGAACAGGCTTTTACAGCATATATCGGCAATTTCGATATTGGGCATATTCGTGACCCACTTTTCTGCTTCATCTTCGTTAAATTCATCTGCGGGGTAGAGCATAGGCGCCAGCATCATCGATTCACGCACGGCGGTATCGTTCCACAAAGCATTTGCCAGTTGAGCATCCGCCGGTATCTCTTCGGCTATTTTTTTTAACAGGGGTAATGTTAGTCCAAAGTTTATTTTGTAGTTGGCTCCGAGATTTCTCATGTTTTGAGAAACGATCCCGTTCATTGCCTGTCTGAATTTAAGTTTTATGTCTTTGATTTTTTGTTGCATGATGTGTAATTGAAATTTGTTGCAAGATACAAATTAAAAATAAGCGAGTAAAGATGTTTTGTAGAAAAAGAGCACCCCGATATATCTGGCATATATCGGGGTGAGGGTAGTATCGTTGTATCGATTATTTACAAACAACGGGTATAGACGTATAGATAGGCAGAGGAGAATAGTCTTTGGAGTATCTCAACATTTGCTCGGCATATCCTTCGTTATAGGAGATTTGTATGTCGGTTATATTTCCGTTCTCGTCGGTGATAGGTGTATAGACCGGATTTACAAATCCTTTGTACGGAGCTATGTGTAGGTTTTCATATCGAGCCAATACCTCATTGTGCAAATCTTGGTCGACAATTACTCCATACTCCTCGACTAAGTTTTTACCGCTTTCGTAATCACCTTCCGATTTTATCCGTTGTACTTCGGCCAGTAATTTACCGAACAAACTCCGTAGTTTTTCATAATCATTGATGACAACGTAAGTTTTTCCATCACGTTTGGCAAATTCCACGACATTGTCGGCTTTACCATGTTCGTAGGCCCAACGGGCGATTAATTGGCGATTACGCATGTGCGACTCTTCTATGTTTTTTCCCGGTTCTATGCGGGTGAGCTGAGTCATGAGTCCGTTCATCATGTATTTGTAATAAGCTGCTTTGTAGGCATCCTCCGAAGGAAGAAGACCTAATTCCAATATTTTGGGATCGGCCATATAATATAGAGCGAACAAGTCGGCACGAGCTTCTTCCAATGTGGAGCTATATGCTTTTAATGCATCGGGATCTACACCGGGTAACAATTTACCGGATCCATGACCCAAGCATTCGTGTAAATCGGTGTGAAGGTTGTCGGCTTGGAAGAGGTAGTTATTCATCAAATTCCGTTCGGTATCGCTCCATACGAACTCATCGTTGAATCCGTTACCTTGCGCGGCTTTCTCGTAAGCCTCGGTAATGTTTTCGATCGTTACCGATTTTGATCCGTGAATGTGGCGAATCCAGTTAGAGTTGGGTAAATTGATACCTATGGGGGTGGAGGGGTAACAGTCTCCGGCTAACATTGCCGCTGTGATTACTTTGGCTGAAACACCTTTTACTTTATCTTTTTTGAATCGAGAATCCACCGGAGAATTGTCTTCGAACCATTGAGCATTATCGCTGATCGTATGAGTCCGTTCCGATGCTTCGAGATTTTTAAAGTTGACGATAGATTCCCAGCTCGCTTTCATGCCCAATGGATCGCCGTAAGTTTCGGTAAAACCGTTGACAAAATCTACTTGGGAATCGAGATCTTTTACCCAGAGAATGGCATATTCGTCGAATTGTTTCAAATCACCGGTTTGGTAATAATCGATGAGTTTCTCGATGACTTCTTTCTGTTGTTCGTTTTCTGCTACGCCGGCAGCTTTTTCGAGCCAATATACAATCTTCTCGATAGCTTCGGTATAGAGTCCGCCCACTTTATAGGTTTCTTCTACGATTTTTCCGTCACGTTTTACTAAACGGCTATTCAGTCCGTACGAGATAGGAGTTTCGTCTTTGGGATTTTTCATTTTGTTATAAAACGCTTCTGCCTCGGCCTGAGTCACACCATCGTAATAATTGCATGCCGAGGTGACGATGAGGTCCTCACCGGCAGCTTGATTTACTCGTTTGGGCATGACCGAGGGATCGAAAATAACAGGAGTCAATGTATTGAGTAGATCGTCTACACTTGCACCAGTGGTTAGAGGAAGTGTTTCAGGGTCGAGCGATTTAACAGCTTCGGTAAAAAATTCTTGTGAAAATTCGGGAACAAATTTGTCACAGCCGTAGTGATGGTGAATTCCATTTGAAAACCACACCCGTTTCAGATAAACTTCAAAATTTTTGAAATCCTGACTTTCGCGGTCTCCGGTATAGTTTTGATAGATTGCTTCGAGAGTGCGGCGAATGGCCAAGTTCCATTTTCCGTTTTGGTCATAAAGTATATCCCGGCCGTATGCCGCAGCTTCGGAGAGGTAATAAACCAATTCTTTTTGTTTTAAAGATAATTCCTCGAATCCGGGAACTTTGTAACGCAGGATTTCAAGATCGGCAAACGATTCTACGGTGTAATCGAAGTCGTCTTTTTCCTGTTTGGTAGCACAAGATGCTAAGATAAGCAATGAAGCCATTGTACAAACAATTTTTTTCATATAACGTGATTTTTTGAAATTTGGTTTATTCTACATACAAGACTAACCCTTTCAAGTATTCACCTTCCGGGTGATAGATATTAACCGGGTGGTCGGCGGGTTGAGTCAGTTGGTGTAAAATGCGGACATTGCGTCCCGATTGTGCTGCGGCACTGAAAACAGCCAATCTGAAATTTTCTTTACTTACTACTTGCGAACAAGAGAATGTGAACAATATTCCTCCCGGACGAATTTTTTCGAATGCTTTTGCATTCAGTTTCCGATAACCTTGCAAAGCATTATTCAATACTTTTTTATGTTTTGCAAATGCCGGTGGATCGAGAATAATTAAATCATATTGATCTCCCATAGTATCCAAAAATTTGAACGCATCTTCGGCAAATGCTTGATGCCTGTTATCTCCGGGAAAGTTCAACTCTACATTTTTGCAGGTCAGATCGATAGCTTTCGAAGAGCTGTCGACCGAATGTACCAATTTGGCATTACCCCGCATGGCGTAAAAAGAGAAACCGCCGGTATAGCAGAACATGTTTAAAACCGATCGTCCGTGAGCGTAGCGTTCGAGCAAGGCCCGGTTTTCCCGTTGGTCGACGAAGAACCCGGTCTTTTGCCCACGAACCCAATCGACATAAAATTTCAGTCCGTTTTCCGTGGCGATATTAGGTGCATCGCCCCCCAACAGATATTCGTTTTCTGCATCAAGTTCTGCTTTATAGGGGAGAGTAGTTTCCGATTTGTAGTAGATATTGTCTATCGCATTTCCCAAAACCGATTTCAACGCTTGGGCTATTTGATGACGGGCGTAATGCATGCCCGGAGTATGAGCTTGCATGACAGCCGTTTTATTATATAAGTCGATGATAAGCCCCGGTAAATTGTCTCCTTCTCCATGTACCAATCGGCAGGTATTGTTATACTCTCCGTTAAGGAGACCGAGACTTAATCGCACATTATATGCCTCTTGCAATCTTTTGAAGTAGAATTGCTCGTTTATTTCTTCCGGTTTAAAAGTCAATATACGAACGGCAATACTACCGATTTGGTATTGGCCTATACCGATAAAATTTCCTTGATGGTCTGTTACCTCGACGATATCTCCTTCTTCTGGTTGTTTCTCAAAGCGATATATCGCTCCTGAGAATACCCATGGGTGGAATCTGTGGAACGAGTCTTCTTTCCCCGGTTTTAATGTTATTTTAATGTAGTCCATAGTCTGTTACTTAAAGAAAAATCGGAATATATCGTTTCCATTAGCATAAATCAATAATGCAAATAGGAAGAGCATGCCTCCCATTTGTGCGTATTCCATAAATTTATCGTTCGGTTTCCTTCTTGTAATCACTTCGTATAGTAGGAATAAGACATGTCCTCCGTCAAGAGCAGGAATAGGTAAAATATTCATGAAGGCTAATATGACCGAGAGAAATGCTGTCATGCTCCAAAAAGCCTCCCAGTCCCATGTTGCCGGGAATATACTTCCGATAGCTCCAAATCCGCCTAAACTTTGAGCTCCTTCTTTGGTGAATACATATTTCATACTACTCACGTAGCTCTTCAATTTGTCCACTCCCAATTCTATCCCTTTGGGAAAAGATTCCCAGAATCCATAATGTTCTGTGACTATTGCATAACTATCGCTCAAAGGAGCAATGGCTATGCCTAATCGTCCCAAAGAATCTGTCGTGATTTCTGTCGTTTTCACTTCTGAGCCTCGGGAGTAGACAACCGACACGCTGGTGTTAGGTTTGGATTCCAGTATTTTGTGCATTTCATTTAGTGATGATGCCTTTTCTCCATCGATCGATTCTATATGGTCTCCCTTTTGCAGACCGGCTCGTGCTGCCCCGGTATTCGGGGAGGCTTCGAACACGACAGAAGGAATACGGTATAATGCGAACAGTTCTTCTTTATCGATCAATCGTAACATAAAGTTTTTGGGGATTTCGATGGTTATTGTGTCGTTATCTCGCAAAACTTTCACCTCTTTGGCGTCTACTATTTTTTGAAGGGTCTCGCTCGACATATAATTCAAATCGACACCGTCGGCCGAGAGAGGAATATCTCCGTTTTGGAATCCTATGTTTCTTGCCGACTCACAGTATTCCATACCAGCGTAAGCGTTTTTGAACGGTATATAAGATGTTCCCCATGTGTAGACGATCATCGAATAGATGAAGACGGCCAAAATGAAATTAAATACAACGCCCGCTACCATAATTAGGAGCCTTTGCCATGCCGGTTTCGACCGAAATTCCCACGGTTTGGGCGGCTGGCTCATTTGTTCTCTGTCCATCGATTCGTCGATCATTCCCGAAATCTTCACATATCCTCCGAACGGTAGCCAGCCGATTCCATATTCGGTATAGCTATTTTTAGGTTTGAATTTGAAAAGAGAAAACCACGGATCGAAAAACAGATAGAATTTTTCAACCCGAACCTTGAACATTCGGGCGAATATAAAATGTCCAAATTCGTGGAAAATGACTAATATGGAGAGGCTTAATAGTAGTTGTACTGTTTTTATTAAGAATGTTTCCATTAATAATGCTATTTTTTATTGATATGATTTAACAAGTTCGGTCGCATAATTGCGGGCTAATTTGTTTGTGTGGACGTAATCCTCATATTCGGGTGACTCGATAAATTCTATATGCTCCATTGTTTCAGAAACAATGCGGGCAATGTCGGGGTAGGCGATCGTGTCGTTAAGGAAACCGGCTACGGCTATTTCGTTGGCCGCATTCATAATGCAGGGCATATTCCCACCTGTTGCGACAGCGTCAAATGCATATCGTAACAAAGGGAATCGTTCGAAATCGGGATACTCGAATGTGAGTTCGGAGTATTGTTCGAGTGTCAATTTCGGAGCCGAGCTTTCCAAACGAGCAGGATAGGACAAGGCGTATCGAATGGGGAGTCTCATATCTTGGGTCCCCAGTTGAGCTTTGACAGATCCATCTTTGAATTGAACCATAGAGTGCACGATAGATTGCGGGTGTACGGCAATTTCTATGTTTTGAGGGGATACGTCAAACAGCCATTTGGCTTCGATCATTTCAAAGCCTTTGTTCATAAGTGTTGCAGAATCTATGGTAATTTTATGTCCCATGTGCCACTTGGGGTGTTTTAAAGCGTCGCTTTTGGTAACATGCGCCATCTGTTCTGCCGTGAATTTTCGGAATGGTCCGCCGGATGCCGTTAAAATGATTTTCTCGATAGGATTATCTCCTTCGCCAACTAAGCACTGGAAAATAGCAGAGTGCTCCGAATCGACAGGAATGATAGGTGTCCGGTATTCGAGAGCAAGACGTTTGATGAGATCCCCGGCAACTACCAATGTTTCTTTATTGGCCAAAGCAATGGTCTTATGAGCTTCGATAGCTCGTATAGTAGGTTTTAACCCCGAATATCCTACCATTGCCGTGACTACTATATCGATGGGCGCTGCCTCTACGATTTCAGAAATGGCATTTTCTCCCGCATATATTTTTATAGGGAAATCTTTCAGAGCTTCTTTCAGCTTATTATAATGAGCTTCGTTGGCTATTACTACCGAATCGGGATTAAAATGTTTGGCCTGTTCTATCAGCAAGTCGACGTTATTATTCGCTGTTAATGTGTATACCTCGAATAAGTCGGGATATTCGGCGACAACTTCTAATGTTTGAGTTCCAATCGATCCGGTAGAGCCTAATATTGCTAATTGCTTTTTCATTTGGTTTAAGAGGTCAAATCTCAATTTTAACTTTACAAAGGTATAAAATAAAGTGTATCTTTAATGAATCGGGATTAGAAAGTGATATATTTTTCCGGGTCTAACGACTGACCCATGTGCCACAATTGAAATTCGGCCACACATGATTGTTTTGAGGATTTACCATCTTCCCACCCGGTCACGGCTATTTTTTCACCTCCCGATACTTTATCTCCTATGTTTTTAAGAATCCCCGAATTATATTTATAGACCGACAGGTAATTATTGCTGTGCTGTATATATACGACATATCCGTAATCGATTGTATAACCGGCGGAAACAATCGTGCCATCGAGGACGGCAGAAACAGCTGTATTTCTGGGGCACTGTATGTCGATACCGAAATGTCCTTCTTTGGGGTTATAGGCTTTGATTATTTTGCCTTTTAGCGGCGGGTAAAACAGTTTTCCGTCGATAGGAGTAGTCGGGGTAAAAACATTTAGCGTGTATTTTTCTTCTTGTTCGTATTGCTTGATATAGTTTGCCATCAGTTTGGATTCCGGTAGAAGAGTATCTGTCGTTGTGGAAAGCAGACTGTCGGCTTGTTGTCCGATAGAATCTATTTTTATTTCACCGGTAAGTATGGAAGCAAGATTTTTTATATATGCGTCGCGACGCTGTACTTCTGCCGCCAAAGAATCGACTCTAAGGATTTTATCAACCATTTCGATTCGTTCTTCTGTTTTCAAATATCCGGGTAATAAATTTTTTACAGGTGTACCTACGATTACAGAGAGTATAGCTACGACAATCAGACCAATGAGAAGAATGGCGGTCATTATGGCTCCAAATCGGGAAAAACAAATAGTCCATACATCTTCAAGAGAGCTTTCGTTGAAAAATGTAAGTTTGTATTTGGAGCGTTTTTTCGAGAAAAAATCAGAATTTTTTTTATTTCGTTTCATAAATATTACCTCTGTTATTCGATGGGTAAAAGTTTCGCATTCATCGGTATGTGCAAATTTAATAATTTATTACCAACCGGTATAACCTGTTTTCATTTTTTATAAGAAGCTTATATAGCCTAAATAATATAGAATTTTACTATCTCTTTTTTTCGACGGTTGGTGAACACATTCTTTTATCTGTTTGTTTTAATTTACAAAAACGGATAATAGCGTTTGACTTATGCTCCTGTTTTTTTGAAATGTAATTGCAAAATTGTATAACTAAAACAAATTAAAATGAAAACAAATTTCTTTTATTTAGCGGTAGCCATAGCTACAACTTCGCTTTTCTGTTATTCCGAATCGGCAGGAGCTCAAGCGATTATTGTTGAAGAAGATGTTTCGGTAACAGAGGTTGTACCTACCAAGCCTCGGTATTATTCTGATAGTCATAAAAATAACTGGTTTATTTCGATAGGAGCCGGAGGTCAAACTTTTTTGACCGAACATGTAGGAGATGCTCAATATACACTGGCTATGGACTTCGCTATCGGTAAATGGATCAGCCCGTATTTGGGATTCCGATTATCTGCAATGGGAGGTGCTTTACATACCAATTGGCCGCTTGCCGAAGGAGTGATGACACATATGCGTTATGCTGCGGTTTACGGCGATATCATGTGGAATATGTTTAATACTTTCCACGGTTATAACGAGGATCGTGTATTTTCTATCATACCTTTTGCCGGAGCCGGTGGTATTTATTCATTCCATAATACTCCATATAATAATAAAACGTATGCTTTCCCTATAACAGCCGGTATTAAACTGAATTTCAGATTGTCGCATTATGTCGATTTCTTCTTGGAGGGACGAGGTAATTTAATTGGCGATCATTTTAATGGAATTGTCGAAGGAACAGAAGTCGAAAGTGTTATTTCGGCAATCGGAGGTTTTTCTATTAAATTCGGCAAAGACCGATTTAAAGCATACGATGCTTATGCCGATCAAATGGTTATCGGCGATTTGAATAACAGGGTTAATGCATTGAGGGCTCAATTGAACGAGTGCGAGTCAAGAGTTGTGGAATGTCCTCCATGCCCAGAAGCGGTTGTCGAGGAGGTAACTGTAATAGAGCCAGCGGCTTGTAGCCAAGAGTTGACGGGTGTAGTACGCTTTACGATCAATAGCGCTGTTGTTTCTAATGAAGAAATGGTAAATGTTTATAACATAGCACAATGGATGAAAAGCAATCCATCTTGTAATATCTCGGTAATAGGGTATGCCGATAAAGCAACCGGAACACCCGAGTATAATAAACAATTGAGCCAGCGTCGTGCGGAGTCTGTTGTCAAATTATTGACCGAGAAATACAATATAGATAGAAAACGAATACAGATTATTGCTAATGGTAGTGATTCTCAATTATATCCGAAAAATAATAATTGGAATAGAATTGTCGTATTTTCTGGTTCGGTTCAATAGATAATTAGATAAGGAAGTAGCAAAAAAGCGGATAGTAAATTTTGAATACTATCCGCTTTATTATTGCTTTGATCAGTGGCTTTTTATCCATTGGACAATCCATTCGCCTACGTCGTCGGTATGGTAGGATTTCGTACTTGTGCCGGCGATGTCTTCGGTCACGATTCCGGCATTCATCGATTCGGATACGGCCGTTTGAATCGATAAGGCTTCTTCTTTCAACCCAAATGCATATTCGAACATCATAGCCGCCGACAATATGGTCGCCAACGGGTTAGCTATATTTTTCCCCGCTGCCTGAGGATAGGAACCGTGTATAGGTTCGAATACAGAAGTATGCAGGCCAATCGATGCCGATGGCAGCATACCTAAGGAACCTGTGATAACGGAACCTTCGTCGGTGAGTATATCGCCAAACATGTTTTCGGTAACGACGACATCGAAACTTTTGGGACATTGAATCATGCGCATGGCAGCGTTATCGACGAATAAAAATTCGGTTTCGACTTCTGGATACTCCGATGCTATTTCTTGCGTGATTTCTCTCCATAGTCGGGAGGTCGCCAATATATTCGCTTTATCGACCATTGTAACTTTTTTACGCCGTTTCATGGCGTATTCGTATGCCAATTGGACAATTCGTACAATTTCTTCCCGACTGTATATACAGGTATCATAGGCTATGTTCCCGTCTTCACTACGGCCTTGCGGTCGCCCGAAATATAGTCCTCCCGTTAATTCTCGGATACACATAAAGTCTGCACCGTCGATAATGTCGGAACGGAGGGGGGATTTATGAATCAATCCGGGAAAGGTGGTTATGGGACGAATATTTGCGAATAGTCCGAGCTTTTTCCGCATGGCAAGTAATCCTTGTTCAGGGCGTATGGTCGCATTGGGATTATTGTCGTATTGGGGCGAACCTATGGCTCCAAACAAAACGGCATCGGAGCGCATACATAATTTATGAGTAGAGTCGGGGTAGGGCAATCCGGTTTCTTCTATGGCACAAGCTCCTACCGGGGCTGTTTGATATTCCAGAGAATGTCCGAATTTTTCACAAACGGCTTTCGTTACGTTCAAAGCCTGTTCCACGACTTCTGGTCCAATTCCGTCGCCGGGCAATACTGCGATATGTAATTTCATATTCTTTCTATTTAATTGTTTTGTATATTCAGCTCTTTATCTTCTATTAAGTTAAGCATTTTGATTGTGGCTTGTATGGCGGCTTCCATTTGGTCGGCGTCCAATCCCTGTGTTTTCAAAATATTTCCATTATAATCCCATGAGATAACGGTTTGTACCAATGCATCGGTGTGTCCGCCGGGAGGTATGTTTACTGTATAGTTTGTCAACGACGGGAACGTTCGTCCGAGTTGTTCTTTGTATATCTTCCGTATGGCTTTTACGAATGCGTCGTATTGTCCGTCGCCGGTAGACGCTCCTTCGTATGTTTTTCCGTTTACTTCGATGGCAATAATTGCTACTGGCTTTAATCCCTGAGAAAGGTTTAAAGTATAATTTATTACCTTGACGTGCTGAGCTATGGTTTCGTGTTTTAATACGTCTGAAATGATATAGGGAAGATCTTCTGGGGTAACCATTTCTTTCTTATCACTTAACTCGACCACTCTCTGAGTTACTCTCTTGATGGATTCGTCATCGAGTTCTATACCTAGCGATTCGAGATTTTTACGGATATTAGCTCTCCCGGAAGTCTTGCCAAGTGCATATTCGCGTTTCCTCCCGAATCGTTCGGGTAATAAATCATTGTAATAAAGATTGTTCTTATTATCTCCGTCGGCATGAACTCCCGCACATTGAGTAAATACGGATTCTCCAATAATAGGTTTATTGGCTGCGACTCGTATTCCCGAATAGGATTCAACGATACGACTCACTTTGTTTACCATGTTTTCGGTAATTCCGGTTGTTGCTTTTACGTGATCATGCAACACGGCTACAACACTGGTGAGGGGTGCATTTCCTGCTCTTTCGCCCAGCCCGTTTACGGTACAATGCACGCCTTGTATTCCGGTTAGAGTTGCAGCGAAAGTGTTGGCAGTCGCCAGATCGTAATCGTTATGAGCATGAAAGTCGAATCGTAAGTCGGGGTAACGCCTGCGCATGGCTCTGCAAAATTTTAGCGTTTGAAGAGGATTCAAGATACCTAATGTGTCGGGCAACATGAACCTTTCCACAGCTTCATTTTTTAAAGCATCCATTAAATGAAAAACGTATTGAGGGGAATGTTGTATCCCGTTGGACCAATCTTCCAAATAGAGATTGATTTTCAGCCCGACTTCTTTCGCTTTCTTAATAGTTTGTTTGATATCTTCGACGTGTTCTTGTACCGTTTTTTGAAGTTGGAAGGTACAATGTTTTTCCGATCCTTTGCAGAGCAAATTCATCACTTTGGCTCCACAAGAACGAATCCATTCGATAGAAGCTCCTTTATCGAGAAATCCCAATATCTCGATTTTGTCGATGTGTCCTCGTTTCTCGGCCCATTCGCATAATTGTTTCGCCATTTCGTATTCTCCGGTGGAAACTCTTGCCGAGGCAATTTCGATGCGAGGAATTTTTAGGTCTTCTAAAAGTAAGCGAGCGATACTCAATTTTTCCTGTCGGGCGAACGATACCCCCGACGTTTGTTCTCCGTCTCGCAGAGTAGTATCCATAATTTCTACAACCATAGTACTTCTCGATTTCATTATGAATGTTTTTCTTCCCAGTTTTCTATTTCTTGTTTTTTGCTCAGTAGATAATCGATGTCGTCATATCCGTTGAGCAAACAGTTCTTTTTGTAAGGATTTATTTCGAAATGTTCCGATTCTCCGCTTGTGTCGTCTGTAATGGTTTGCTCTTTCAAATTGACTGTAACGGTCGATTGTGGGTTCGAAAAAATATGTTTGAATAAACTGGTAAGAAATTGCTCTGAGACAATTACCGGAAGTACTCCGTTGT
Source organism: Barnesiella intestinihominis YIT 11860 (assembly GCF_000296465.1). Lineage (NCBI taxonomy): Bacteria > Pseudomonadati > Bacteroidota > Bacteroidia > Bacteroidales > Barnesiellaceae > Barnesiella > Barnesiella intestinihominis. The sequence continues at coordinate 803,265 of NZ_JH815204.1, read as the reverse complement.
TAAGTGCATTGTTCTTGAAAATATCGGCAAAAAAACTAGATACTACTACTTGGAATCCATATCCGGCAATAGCCCAAGCAGCATGTTCACGGCTGGAACCGCTACCGAAGTTTTTCCCCGCTACTAAAATAGAACCGGAATAGAGCGGGTTGTTAAGAATAAAATCTCGAATAGGTTGCCCTGTTTTATCGAAGCGCCAATCGCGGAACAGGTTTTCTCCGAAACCTTCCCGAGAAACGGCTTTTAGAAAACGAGCTGGGATAATTTGATCGGTATCTACATTCTCTTGGGGAAGAGGAATACATGTCGATGTTATGATGTCGATTTTTTTTATCATAGTCATACAAAGTTATAAAAATTTTCTGGGATCGGTTATCTCTCCTGTAATTGCTGTCGCAGCGGCTACCAAAGGTCCGGCAAGTATAGTCCGCGCTCCGGGACCCTGTCTACCTTCAAAGTTCCGATTAGAGGTCGATACAGCATATTTTCCCAGGGGGACTTTATCTTCGTTCATGGCTAAGCAAGCCGAACAACCGGGTTGACGTATTTCGAATCCTGCTTCCGACAAGATAAGATCGATGCCCTCTTCCTTGATTTGTCGCAACACGGCTTGTGACCCCGGTACGAGCCAAGCAATTATATGATTAGCTTTTTTGTGCCCTTTTACCAAATTGGCAAAAGCTCTGAAATCCTCAATACGGCCGTTTGTACAGCTTCCTAAAAAAACATAGTCGATTTTTTTCCCTATTAGAAGCTCTCCGGCAGAGAAACCCATGTAACTCAATGCCCGGCGAAACGAAATTTTTCCACTGTCTTCGATCGATTCTTCCAATGGTATTCTTTCGTCGATAGCGATTCCCATTCCGGGATTTGTCCCATAGGTAATGCGCGGGGAGATTTCTGCCGCATTAAATGTCACTTCCTTATCGAATGTAGCATCTTTATCACTATATAGAGTTTTCCAATAGGCGAGGGCTTTGTCCCAATCTTTTCCCTTGGGTGCGAATTCTTTATCCTTTATATAACCGAATGTCGTTTCGTCGGGAGCAATCAGACCTCCGCGAGCTCCCATTTCGATACTGAGGTTACAGACTGTCATTCTTTCTTCCATACTGAGCGAGCGGATTGCTTCTCCTGCATATTCCACAAAATATCCGGTAGCTCCTCCTGTCGTCATTCGAGAAATGATAAATAAAGCGATGTCTTTAGCTGTGACTCCGGGAGAAAGTTTTCCTTCGATATTTATGCGCATTGTTTTAGGTTTGGGCTGTAAAATACATTGGGATGCCAATACCATAGCAACTTCGCTCGTGCCAATACCGAAAGCGACGGCTCCAAAAGCCCCGTGGGTCGAAGTGTGGCTGTCTCCGCAAACGATGGTCATTCCTGGTTGAGTCAACCCATATTCTGGTCCGATAACGTGAATGATTCCGTTTTTTTCATTTCCCAGTCCATAATGAGTCAAACCGAACTCACTGGCATTGGTGGCGAGTGTCTCTACTTGATTGCGAGAAACCGGGTCGGCAATAGGCTTATCTTGATTTAACGTGGGAATATTATGGTCGGGAGAACAAGTTGTTCTTTCCGGTCGAAAAACCTTCAAATTTCTAGCCCTCAGTTCGTTGAAAGCCTGAGGACTGGTAACCTCGTGGCAATAGTGCCTGTCTATATATAATTGATCGGGGCCTCCTTTTACCGAGGTTACGACGTGGGTATCCCATATTTTATCAAATAATGTATTCATGTGATTTCGTTATATAATGAACTTATTAATAGCATCTATAAAGGCTTCGGCAGAAGCTGCGACAATATCTGTATTTGCCGAGAATCCGTAGTATGAGTTTCCGTTGTAGGTCACAGTCATATGTACTTTCCCTACATCGTCGCTGCCTTTGGTAATAGCTTGTATAAGAAATTCTTTGACTACCATTTTTCGGTGAATGATGCATCGTATAGCATTTATGGCGGCATCTACCGGCCCGTTTCCCGAAGCTGCTGCTTCGAATTTTTCACCGGCTATGTCTAATCCGATGCTGGCAACGGCCTTTATTCCTACTCCGGCAGTTACTTGTAGGAAGTCTAGTTGTATGCGTGCATTGGCTGTTCTCTCTTTCCCTACCAACATTAATATATCGTCATCATTGATATCTTTTTTACGATCGGCAAGTTTAAGAAATGAATCATAAGCTTTGTTTAAAGCATCTTTTTCCAATTCGATACCTAATAAATGAAGTCTATGTTTCAAAGCAGCCCGTCCACTTCTTGCGGTTAATACGATAGAGTTTTCGTCAATTCCGACGTCTTTGGGATCTATGATTTCATAGCTTTCCCGATTCTTCAATACACCGTCTTGGTGGATTCCTGACGAGTGGGCGAATGCGTTGCGGCCAACGATTGCTTTATTCGGTTGTACCGGCATGTTCATGAGATTAGAGACCATGCGGCTTATTCCGTAAATCTTTTGTGTATTGATATTAGTCTCTATCTGTAAGTTGTGGTGACATTTGCAGATCATGGCTATTTCTTCAAAGGCTGTATTTCCAGCTCTTTCACCAATGCCGTTTATCGTAACTTCGGCTTGTCTGGCTCCGTTTTGGATTCCAGCCATCGTATTCGCTGTTGCCATGCCCAAATCATTGTGACAATGAGTGGCTATCGTAACGTTATCGATTCCTGAGACATGTTCTTTGAGATATAATATTTTTTGTCCAAATTCGTCCGGCAAACAATATCCAGTTGTATCTGGTATGTTTATAACCGTAGCGCCTGCTTTGATGACGGCTTCGACTACTCTGGCTAAATATTCATTATCGGTACGGCCTGCATCTTCAGCATAAAATTGTACGTCTTCTACAAATTTTTTCGCATATTTGACAGCAGCCACAGCTCTTTCTACAATCTCTTCACGAGTCGAATTGAATTTATATTTAATGTGATAGTCCGAAGTTCCAATGCCTGTATGAATACGTTTATGTTTGGCATATCGAAGAGCCTCGGCTGCAACTTTTATATCGTTTTCGACAGCACGGGTAAGCGCACAGATCGTGGGCCATGTTACAGCTTTGGATATTTCGACGACCGATTCGAAGTCTCCGGGACTCGATACAGGAAATCCGGCTTCTATGATGTCGACACCAAGTGTCTCTAATGCCTTAGCTACTTGTATTTTTTCAACTGTGTTGAGTTGGCATCCGGGAACTTGTTCTCCGTCTCTTAATGTTGTGTCAAAGATAAATAATCTGTCGGACATGTTATTGCTATATTAAATTGTAAAAAGCCTTTCTCGACGTATTCGTGAGAAAGGCTATAATTTTTGTATCGTAAATTGCTAGGCACTATATCTCACTTCTATTCTGTTACATTCGATAGAAGATCAATAATTAGGCTGTTTAGCAATTCTATTATCATTATTGAATTATTTTGTTTCTTGTGCAAAGGTAGTTATTGTTTTGAGAAAACAAAATAAAATATCATGTTTTTCCTCTTTAAATCTATAATTTAAAATTTTTATCGACGAAAATATATTTATTTATAATTGATAACTCGCGTTATTAGAAGCTTATTCCTAATCGGATAGATACGAGATGGCATCCGTTCATATCTTGGAAAGTTCCTTTTTCATCGGTAAATGGAGATATTTGATAAAAATTATATCCGATAAGAATATGAGACCCGAATTTTTTACTTACAGATAGGTTCATACCTAATCCGGCAGAACCAAAAAAGCCACCTTGATTTTCTCCTTTGTACATTTGATTGGTAGAATAACCCGCTCTGAAATCAACAAAAAGAAGAGATTTGTTGCTTAGCAAATTACAACGGAAAAGTGCATAAATAGGGAGGTAGTATCGATTGTTGGAAAATGAACTGTGAAGACCTATTCCTAAACCAAAGCATTTGATGGTGTGGGACCGGTAGCCTGCGAATAAATCTAAATCGAAAGAAGAAAAGTCATTCCCCGACATATCGATGGATGCTCCTGCTTCAACTCCAAATGTAACAGGTTTGATTTTTTTATCTTTGCTCATATCCGACAAGTTGCTTTCGCGCATGACGTATTGATTGTTCCCGTTTTCAAAACCTGTGGTCGATTCTTGTGCCGATGTATTTTGTAAAAAAAGGCATAGAGTTGATATTAACAATATCTGATATAGGTATTTAGCCATGATTTTATTATTTGTTGAGGACGAAGGTAAATTTTTTATTGCGATTGAGCAATCGAACGACTGAAAAAATAAATGAAGAGGTATTTAAAATAAAAAACCAACCTGAGGTGCAGGTCGGTTTTTCTTGCCATTGGGGCAGACAATCCAATAAGGTTATCCTAAATAAGTTTTTAACAGTTTACTCCTCGAAGCAGTCCTGAGTCTTCTGATGGCTTTTTCTTTTATTTGTCGAACTCTTTCTCGGGTTAATCCGAACTTGTCTCCAATTTCTTCGAGAGTCATTTCTTGACAGCCGATTCCAAAAAACATTTTAATGATTTCGCTTTCACGAGGAGTAAGTTGTTTAAGTGCGCGATCGATTTCTTTCGAGAGAGATTCGTTAATTAACGACCTATCTGCTATGGGGGAATCGTCATTAACCAATACGTCGAGTAGACTATTATCTTCTCCTTCAACAAAAGGGGCGTCTACCGAAATATGCCGTCCCGACACTTTTAATGTATCGGAGATTTTATCTACCGGTATATCCAATTCTTCTGCGAGCTCTTCGGGAGAGGGACGACGTTCGTTTTCTTGCTCGAATTTAGAAAGAGCTTTACTGATCTTATTGAGAGATCCTACTTGATTTAATGGCAAACGAACGATTCTCGATTGCTCGGCTAGAGCTTGAAGAATAGATTGACGAATCCACCACACTGCATAGGAAATGAACTTGAAGCCTCTCGTTTCGTCAAATTTTTCGGCAGCTTTAATTAAACCCAAATTTCCTTCATTGATTAAGTCCGGGAGACTTAACCCTTGATTTTGGTATTGTTTGGCAACCGAAACGACAAAACGCAAATTGGCTCGTGTTAACTTTTCCAGTGCTGCATGATCGCCTTTTTTAATGCGTTGGGCAAGTTCTACTTCCTCTTCTACCGTAATCAAGTCTTCGCGTCCGATTTCTTGTAGGTACTTGTCAAGAGAAGCACTCTCCCTGTTCGTAATCGATTTTGTAATTTTTAATTGTCTCATCTTGCAATATTGAGATTTTGGGACTGCAAATATACTATATTTATTGTTAATGGAGCTGTAAAAAATGTTTAATTTTGAACGTGAATCTACAAAAATACCATTTTACTGCTCCTGCCTTTTTCGTATTTATTATTATAACGTTTGAATATTTGTTCTGTTGTGTTTGTTGTGCTATATTTAATAATTATCTTTTAATATGGGATATGACCCTTGTTTAGGGGGCATATCCCATATTCCAAAAAGATTTAATCGGCCAAATCTACTGCATAATACATCATTTTTCCATTCGGATAAATACCCGTAATGAACATAACTTTTTGATTTTGATTTGATTTTACAATAGAGTCGTACATGGATTCCAAGTCACTAACCGACTTCATCGGGGTGTTATTGATTTCAAGAATGACAAATCCTTCTCGCATACCGGCCGCTTTGAATTTACCGTTTTTCAATCCAATAACCTGCACTCCATATCGGATATTCATCTCTCTCAAACTCTTGGCATCTAATTCTTTGAATCCAGCTCCCAAAGAATCCATTCCGGCAATCTTGGTTATCTCGGTATTGCCTTGACTATTTTTTAATGTCAGGGATACAGTTTTGGATTCTTTTCCTCGTAACAACCCTATTTTAATTTTATCTCCGGGACGATATTTACTCAATTGTTCGGAAAGCATGGCTCCATTTTTAATCTTTACGCCATTAATAGAGGTTATAACATCACCTTCTTTTATTCCTGCTTCCATCGCAGCGCTGCGATTGTATACTTCACCGACGTATATTCCTTCTTGTACTTCAAGATTTTCTTCTTTGGCCAATTCGGAATCTATTTCTCTATACCCTATACCCAATACGGCTCTTTGTACGGTACCATATTCTTTCAAATCGGCAATTACTTTACTTACTATGGAAGTGGGAATAGCGAATGAATAGCCGGCGTAACTTCCTGTTTCGGAGTAAATGGCCGTGTTGATACCCACTAATTCACCTGCTGTATTTACCAATGCTCCACCGCTATTTCCCGGATTTACAGCTGCATCGGTCTGGATAAACGCCTCTATACCCATTTTTTGGCTACGAGGGTTGAGTGCGCTTATGCTACGAGCTTTGGCACTTACGATACCAGCGGTAACCGTCGATGTTAATCCTAACGGATTTCCTACCGCCAATACCCATTCTCCGACTTTCAAATTATCGGAATCGCCAAATTTGACGATGGGGAGATCTTTGGCATCTATTTTTATCAATGCCAAATCGGTAGAAGGATCGGTTCCTATTACACGACCATTGAAAGTCCTATTGTCATTCAGGGTTATATCCAATTTATCGGCTCCTTCTACTACGTGATTATTGGTTACAATATATCCATCGGGGGTAATAATTACTCCCGACCCCAATCCAGCACGAGGCTGAGGTTGTATATTGCGCCCTCCTTGTCCAAAGAAATATTCGAAAAACGGATCGCTAAAACCGCCTAATTGACTTTGTTTGGGTGTAGAAATCGATTTTATACTAACGACGGCATTAACCGTGTTTTCGGCGGCAGTGGTGAAATCTGTTTCAACAGCCGGTCGATTGATTACTCTTGTAAAGCGAGTCGGCTGTGCATATCCACTGTCGAGCGATTGATCTTGTATTTTTGAATCGGCCGACTTATTCAATATACTAAATGCGCCGATTGTAATTCCGGAGCTCAGAGCTGCAATTAAGGCGATGCCCATCAATTTTTTTCCGTAAGAATTCATAATCTATTAGCTTTAAATGTTAATATTATCTTGTATTTAAGTTTTTCAGACGTTAAATTTAATACATTTATCGTGCCGTTGAAACCCTTGCATCTTCTTTTTAAGCTCTTTTAATAAGCAGGATAGCTACTTAACAGGGGTTAACGCAGATGACTGTCATGAGAATCATTTTTATATACTTAGGCATGTCATATTGTCCGTTAAAATTTACAAGATTAAAAATCATACTGACAGTATTCTGTCTTTGCCATTTTTATCGTATCTTTGTAACGTACAGCAGGACGGTCTGTCGCTCGTATGATGCGAGAGGAAAGTCCGGGCAACATAGAGCACCATATTTCCTAACGGGAAGCCATTCGCGAGAGTGGAGTAGCGTAACAGAAAATAACCGCTGCGAAAGCAGTAAGGGTGAAAAGGCGAGGTAAGAGCTCACCGGGTTTTACAGTAATGTAGAATGCCGTACGTCTTATGGGTTGTAAGGTTATGTATACCGGCGTTGTAGGGTTGCTCGCCCGATGCCGGGGGGTAAACCGCTAGAGCCTTGTGGTGACACAAGGTCGAGATAAATGACAGACACTCTTTCGAGAGTACATAACCCGGCTTACAGGCCTGCTGTATTTTTTTGTAGAAGTTTTCTGTACGATATATTCTATGGTTCAGCGTAAAAACAAGCCCTCTTTTTTTGCCCGCGCCAGCCTTTTTATAAAACGGTTATGGCAGTTTGTCTCGGTCGATATATGGCATGTGACCGAGTATAAGCTCCATATTCATATTCTTAAAACATTGAACTTGTCGGTACGCTGTTTCTTAAATGAAAAGTTGCAGGAAAAGGCTTCCGCATTGACGTTTAGTACGATTTTGGCAATCGTGCCTGCGTTGGCTATGTTATTTGCTATTTGTAAGGGATTCGGATTCCAACATATTATACAAAGTCAGTTGTTCGATTATTTCCCGGCGCAACGCAATGCATTGGAATATATGTTAGGGTTCGTCGACCAGTATCTCGATCAGATGAAAGGTGGAGTATTCGTGGGGATAGGCCTTTGTTTCCTTTTGTGGACTTTGATAAGTTTGTTATCCAATATAGAGAAAGCATTCAATGATATTTGGCAGGTACAAGGCGGTCGATCGTTTTATCGTAAGGTTACCGATTATACCTCGATGTTTTTGATTTTGCCTATTTTGATGGTTGCATCGAGCGGATTTTCTTTGTTTATGTCAACCATGCTCAGTTCTTCGGTTCTATTCGATTTTATGAGCCCTTTGCTGCGTTGGGTCTTTCGATTAGCTCCATATATACTTACCGCTTTGTTCTTTACCGCTATTTATATTTTTATACCCAATACAAAGGTTAAGTTCAAATATGCGTTTATTTCTGGGCTTATTTGTGGTACGGTATTTCAGATTTTTCAATTTATATATATTTCGGGCCAAATTTGGGTATCGAAATATAATGCTATTTACGGGAGTTTCGCATTTTTGCCGTTGTTGCTCATTTGGATGCAATTTTCATGGTTGATTTGTCTGTTTGGTGCTGTGTTGACTTACTCATCTCAAAATGTAGTAAATTTCAATTTCGAAAAAGAGACCAACGATATATCTCGTCGGTATTCCGATTATATTATATTAGTCATAGCCACAGTTATTGTCCATCGGTTCAAGGAGGGACTTCCGCCGATGACCAAAGGACAGATATCGAGACGTTATGCTATTCCCATACAGTTGGTAGAGCGTACCGTCGATGAATTGGAACGGGTGAATATTATTTCGCAGACATTGTCGGAAGAAGAGAGGGTTCCTGCATATCAACCGGCGGTAGACATCAGCCGATTGACTTTGGGCTATTTATTGCGAGCCATCGACAGAGAAGGAGACGAGGATTTTATCTGTAATTTAAAAGCCGATTTCCCAAAGGAATGGGCGGCTATAATAGATACCCGTAGGCTTATGGAAGAGAAGGGTGATAGTATTGCATTGAAAGATTTGAAAATAGAAGAAAGCCGAGTGCTTTCCCATAAATTAAATAATAATGAGTGATATGAAAAAAGTAATTTCTACGACATCTGCTCCGGCTGCTATCGGACCTTATAGTCAAGCTGTTGAAACCGGAAATATGATTTTCCTTTCGGGGCAATTGCCCATTGACCCCAAAACCGGAATAATGCCTGAGGGCATCAAAGCTCAAACTCGTCAAGCGTTTGCGAACATTAAAGCTATTTTGGCGGAGGCCGGTTATTCGGTCGAACATATTGTAAAGACGACCGTGCTGTTGGCCGATATGTCTCTTTTCGGAGAAATGAACGAAATATATGCCGAGCAGTTCGGGTCCGTATTTCCGTCTCGGTCGGCGTTTGCAGTTAAAGAATTACCGAAACAAGCATTAGTCGAAATAGAGGTTATTGCTGTGAAAGCATAGTTTTTAGCAAGTCGGCCACGATGAATGTACTGCCGCCTACGAAGATCAGATCATCGGGGCGGCTTTCTTTTTTCGCCGCTTCCACAGCTTGTTGAACCGACGGATAACACTTCCCTGTCAATCCTGCTTTTATTGCTAATTCGTACAGTCTTTCCTCGGGTAAAGCGCGAGGTATCGAGGCCCGGGTGAAATAGTAAACGGCATTTTGGGGGAGCATAGCCAAAACTCCCGAAATGTCTTTGTCATTGACCATACCGATGATAATACGCAAGTTTTGATAAGATTCGTTTTGCAACTGTCGAACTATATATTGTATGCCTCCGGTGTTGTGCCCGGTGTCGCAAATTAGTCGGGGAGACGATTCCAATTGTTGCCATCGCCCCATTAAACCGGTAAGACTGGTGACATGGGCGAAAGCATCATAGACCGATTGGTGGGAGATATTGTATCCTAAATTTCGTAATTGGCCGACTGCTGTCAGAACGGTAGCTGCATTTTTCTCCTGACATAGCCCGCTTAACTCCCCGAAAAGGTGCGGAAATTCGGGAGAATCGAATTCCCAACCTTTGTCATTCCGTTGGGTCGACCGGAAATGAATTTGTCCCTCTGCGAATATAATGGGGGCTTTTATCTCTTTCGCTCGATCGATGAATACTTGCTTCACCTCTCCCTGAGCTTCACCGATCACGACCGGTATTCCGGATTTTATAATACCTGCTTTTTCTCGGGCTATTTTCGGCAGGGTGTCTCCGAGCATTTGCACATGGTCATAGCTGATATTGGTAATGACACATAAATCAGGAGTAATGATATTTGTACTGTCCAATCTTCCGCCCAATCCGACTTCGATAACAGCGACATCTACTTGATTTTCGGCAAAGTGGTTAAACGCCATCATCATGGTGAGTTCGAAAAATGATGGCTGGATATGGAGTGTAGATGCAAGATGTTTCTCTGCAAATTGAATAACGTCTTCTTTGGAAATCATTTGTCCATTGATGCGGATACGCTCTCTGAAATCGATAAGATGCGGAGAGGTATATAGCCCTGTTTTATATCCGTTTAATTGCAGAATAGCGGCTAATAGATGCGATACCGATCCCTTGCCGTTGGTCCCGGCAACATGTATGGTGTGAAATTTTCGATGGGGATATCCGAAATATTTGTCCAATGCTTCGGTATTTTGCAATCCCGGTTTATAAGCAACACTTCCTATTTGTTGAAAAACAGGTAGTTGTTTATATAAATACTCCAATGTCTCTTCGTAATTCATAATTCATATTTTAGTATAAGGCATATCCTGAAATACCAGCCAATACGATAACGAGTATGGGGTGTATTTTCGCATAGTGTACCAGAACAAACGAGATTACTGCAATACCGATACTTATTGTATAGTCTGGAAAGTTTTCTTTATTCATGAGGAGGAGTGCGGCAGAAGCTATCAGACCGACGACCACAGGACGAAGTCCGGAAAATATGCTTTTGATAGTAATATTATCTTTATGTTTAAGTATAAAGCGACTCACTGATAAGACTAAAATGAAAGACGGCAAACATACGGCGAATGTGGCGATTATCGACCCCAAAATACTATTACCGGCAGCTACATATCCTACATAAGTAGCACTGTTTATTCCTATGGGGCCGGGAGTCATTTGAGAAATAGCTACGATATCGGTAAATTCGATCGGGGTAAGCCACGGTTGGCTTTCGCCATAATGAACGACTTCTACCGCTTCGTGTTGAATGAGAGAGAGCATGGCGTATCCGCCACCAAAACCGAATAGTCCGATTTTTAGGTAGGCCCAAAATAAGTTGAGATATACGATCCACATGGCTATTTTTCTTCTTTATTACTCTTTTGTTTTGAACTGGCGATGACATGATTACAGTAAAGTATTCCACCGATAGCTCCTAACAAGACGAACCAAATGGGGGAAACCCCTCCTAACCAGATTGATAATGCCACTATAATGGGAATAATAACCGTTTTAATATTGATACGTGCTGTTTTAGCCGTACTGAATACCGGAGACACGATGAGTGCGACCACTGCTGGTCTTATACCCTTGAATATACGCTCGACTACCGGATTGTCATACGTTTGAACAAACCAGATTGCAATAGCCAAGATGATTAGAAAAGAGGGTAGAATTGTACCGAGTGTCGCCATGAGACAACCTTTTAATCCTCGCAATTTGTTCCCGATCAATATGGATATATTCACCGCCAAAACTCCGGGCAATGATTGTGCAATGGCAAGTGCGTCGACAAAATCTTCCCGTTTAATCCAGTTTTGTTTATCCACGACTTCTCTTTCAATGAGAGGTATCATAGCCCAACCGCCTCCGAATGTGAACGCACCTATTTTAAAAAATGATATGAATAGTTTCAGATACAGATTCGATCTCATAGTTTCTTTTTAATGCGCTGCAAAGATAGTGCAAACGAGGGCAGAAACAAATTTATTTGGTTATGCCGAGTGCCGCCTGTTTTCGCATTTTTGCAAAGATAGTGCAAGGTAAGAGAAAGATAAAACGAATAAGTTCGTTTTTCTTTTCGACCCGTAATCTTTTGAGGACTAATATAAGGTTGGAACAGAAACAAGTTTAGTTGGGTATATCGAAGTATAACCTGTTTTCGTATTCAGTTGTCTAGATCGTATAAAAAAGCGTCAATCTTATGAAACTATCGTATATAAGACGATAGAATTTGCTCTAATTCGTTTAACGACAGGGCGCCAGATTGTCGCCAAATGATTTCGCCTTGTTTCCATAGTACAAGGGTGGGGACTGATTGTATTCTATATTCCGAAGACAAGGAAATATTTTTATCGATATCTATTTTTAGTATAATGATTTTATTCCCCATTTTCTTTTTCAATTCTTCAAGGACTGGTTTCATCATTTTACAGGGACCACACCATTCTGCAAAAAAGTCTACTAGAACCGGGGTATCACCTGCGATAATATCTTGAAATTTGTTCATGTCTTGAAATTTAATAAGATGAATATGATTTTAACAGCGGTATGGTTCTGTTGGTTCGATTCGTTCCGTGAATATCAGAAAATATTATTGTCACGACAATCGACCAACCAGCTTCCTCTACGGTTAACCAAAGTAAGATTAATTTTTCGTATGAGTTTGTGTTTATGTGAGAAAAATAATTTCCCTTGTACGAACAGGGTATCTTGTGAAGTATTCATCTCAGAATAAGAAATATTGAAATGAGTGGGTGTGTTTTTTAATTCATCGGATTGATTCCCGACTAAGGTCTCAAACAAATATAGTGTTTCGGCCGACTCGGGAGTCGATAGCTTTTTAGCTTCTTGGAAGTTAGCGTTGGATAGATTTTCGACGAAAGATATGGCTATATTTTCAGGTTCGAAATGCTGATGGATAGAAGGTGTGCTAATCAATATTAAAGGAAGGCCTATGGCAGAGACGGTTAGACAAAAAAAGATAATGCGAACACGTGTTTTTGCTTTCATTGCGATATTCAATTTTATCTTTACTTTTGGCAAAGATAATAAAAGGTGAGCGCAGAGACAAACGGAAAATTCATTTCCGATTTGACTATGCCGAACCGAATCCCATCTTCGTATCTACAAAGATAGCGATTTTTTTAATGGCTTGCGCAAGAAATCCTATAAGAGGAATATGGATTTAATTTATCTTTACAACCTGTAAAGATAGGTTGCATTGAATAATTAAATAAAGCGTGTTTCAACTCTGGCTTTGCACGTCCCCCCCCCTTTGTGAGAAATACAAAAATAGGTACGAAAAACGAACTTGTCCGTTTTATCCTACTCTTACCTTTCATTATCTTTGCAATCGAATATAAGAATAGAAAATATGAAAGATTCGTTGATCGTAGTATCTGGCGGTATGGATAGTATTACTTTGTTGTATGAGTATGCCGACCGCATAGCATTAGCCGTTTCTTTTGATTATGGAGCTAATCATAATCATAAAGAAATACCGTTTGCTCGTATTCATTGCGAGCGGTTAAAAATAAAACATATAGTAATACCTCTTGCGTTTATGAAAGAATATTTCAGAAGTTCGTTGTTGGACGGTAGCGACTCTGTACCGGAGGGACATTATGCCGATGAAAATATGAAAAGTACGGTTGTCCCGTTTCGGAATGGCATTATGTTATCAATTGCTTGCGGTATCGCAGAAAGCAATGGCTTGAAACAAGTTCTCATTGCTAATCATGGTGGAGACCACGCTATTTATCCCGATTGTCGATCGGAGTTTATCCAAGCTATGGATAAAGCTATGCGTTCGGGAACTTATGAGAATATAGGTATCTTTGCTCCCTATACCGATATTTCAAAAACAGAAATTGCCAGTCGGGGGAAAAAGTTGAATTTGAACTATGCCGAAACGTGGTCTTGTTACAAAGGAGGGGAGAAACATTGCGGGAAATGCGGTACTTGTGTAGAACGCAAAGAGGCTCTTCGGGATGCCGGGATTGAGGATCAGACAGAATACGAGGATTAATAACGAATAAAACGGTTAAGTTATAATGTATTACGTAGCTAAGACAATGGAAATTGCAGGCGCGCATTCTTTGCACCTTTCATATGAAAGTAAATGTGAAAAATTACATGGCCATAACTGGATTATTACGGTTTATTGTAAAGCGAAAGAACTGAATCAAGACGGTATGGTCTGTGACTTTAAACACATTAAAGATAAGATCCATGGCTATCTTGATCATGGGAATCTGAATGAATTGCTGCCTTTTAATCCGACCGCTGAAAACATAGCGAAATGGATTACGGATCAGATTCCCGAATGTTATAAAACCAAAGTTCAAGAAAGTGGTGGAAATACGGCTATTTACGAAATCGACGATTTTGAAAATGAAAATATTGACAAATGAAAGTAAATGAAATTTTTTACTCATTACAGGGTGAAGGTGTGTTTACAGGTACGGCTGCGATTTTTGTGAGGTTAGCGGGGTGTAATTTGCATTGTGATTTCTGTGATACAAAACATGAGGATTATACTATTTTTACAGAAGAAGAGATTGTAAAGGCTATTTCTGATTATCCGGCGAAACATGTAGTTATTACAGGAGGGGAACCCACTTTACAACTTACGCATTCGCTTGTCGACCGATTGCATGAAGTCGGGAAATTTGTCCAAATCGAAACCAACGGATCAATCGCATTAGATACCGATTTGGAACGGTCGATCAATTGGATTACTTGCTCTCCTAAAACGATTCCTGTGAAAATACAGCGTATGAATGAAATCAAAGTCGTTTATCAGGGACAAGATATGGAACCGTATGAAAAAATCGCCACAGCTTATGAGTGTTTTTGTAGCTTGCAACCTTGTGATGTCAATGATGAGATAAAAAATGAAAACAATCTTACCGCAGCTATCGGATACATTAAGAGCCACCCCCGATGGAGGCTTTCACTTCAAACCCATAAGATTATTAATATAAGATAATAATGGAGGATAAAAGAATAGGCTCTCGTCTACGGGATTTTACGAATAAGAGCCGGGATATTTAGAGGTTGTGTGCAAGTCTATGAGAGGTGTTAAGAACGAAGGAAAAATGAGGGGAGCAAACTTCAATAAGTATGTTTAATCAGATACAGGTTTACGTCACGGGGTTTATGGATCGCTCGATATGCAGATGTGAATCGAAAGAATGGATATGTAGTGAAAAAATCTGTTAAAATTTTTCTTCTCTGATAATTTTATGCAAAACCATAAAAAAATCTTTGGAAGAAAAAAAGATAACGTTAACTTTACACAATCAACAAATTTAGTTAACCTTAAAAAGAAGAATATGGATATGACTCTTTCAGGATTGAATCCAACACATTTTCAAGGCTTAGTCGATGGTAAACAAACCGGTCTCTATATCTTGGTTAATAAAAACGGGTGCGAATTGACCCTAACTAATTATGGCGCTCGTATCGTTTCGTTAATGGTTCCCGATAAAAATGGGACGATGATAGACGTGGTTACGGGGCATAATAACATACAGGAATACCTTACATCGGAGGAACCTTATTTTGGAGCGACTTGTGGTAGATATGCCAATCGTATTGCAAAAGGGAAATTCACGATCGATGGAGTTTTGTATGATAAATTAGCGATAAACAATGGGCCTAACAGCCTGCATGGAGGGGTAAAAGGATTCAACTTCCATGTTTGGGATGCCAATCAATTGGATAAACAAACAATAGAATTTTCCCGATTGTCTCTTGATGGTGAAGAAGGGTTTCCCGGAAATCTGCAAGTGAAGGTCATATTTAAATTAACCGACGATAATGCCGTTGATATAACTTACTATGCAGAAACCGATAAACCTACCATCGTTAATCTGACAAACCATTCGTATTTTAATTTGTCGGGTGCGGGAGATCCTTACATCGGTGATCATCTGTTATGCATTGATGCCGATTACTATTTACCTACCGATGATACGGCTATACCTTACGGAGAGAAGTCGGCGGTAGAGGGAACCCCGATGGATTTTCGTAAACTTTATGAAGTCGGTAGCCGTATAAACGAGCCGTTTGAACAACTGGTTTATGGAAAAGGTTACGATCATACTTATATTTTGAATAAGAAGCGGAGCGGTGAATTTTCATTTTGTGCAGAGTGTGTTTCGCCCAAAACCGGGATCGTGATGGACGTCTTTACGACAGAGCCCGGTGTACAGCTTTATACAGCCAATTGGATGACAGGAAATTTTATCGGGAAAAATGGGAAACGGTATCCGATGAGAGCTGCTATCTGTCTCGAAACTCAACATTTTCCAGATAGTCCTAATCATGAAAACTATCCTTCTGTTATCTTACGCCCTCATGAAAAATTCGAAAGTCATACACAGTTTAAATTTTCGGTTCGAGAGAAATAATCATATAAGTTATACAATTATTTAATTTAGTATTATGGATATAGAATTTGTAAGAAGTCGTTTTATCAAACATTTTGATGGCTCTACCGGGTCGGTATATGCCTCTCCCGGTCGTATAAACTTAATAGGAGAGCATACAGATTACAATGGTGGATTTGTATTTCCGGGAGCCATCGATAAAGGAATGGTTGCAGAACTTAAAATTAATGGGACGGATAAAGTCCGCGCATATTCGATAGATTTAAAAGATTATGTAGAGTTTGGATTGAACGAGGAAGACGCTCCCCGTGCCAGCTGGGCTCGTTATATATTCGGTGTGTGCCGCGAGATTATTAAACGAGGCGGTAAAATAGCCGGATTTAATACAGCATTTGCCGGCGATGTTCCTCTGGGGGCAGGTATGTCTTCGTCGGCTGCATTGGAGAGTACTTATGCTTTCGCTTTGAACGATATGTTCAACTGTGGCATCGACAAATTCGAATTGGCTAAAATCGGACAGGCTACCGAGCATAACTATTGTGGTGTAAATTGCGGTATTATGGACCAATTTGCTTCGGTGTTCGGTAAAGCCGGTCATCTGATACGACTGGATTGCCGTTCGTTGGAATATCAATACTTCCCGTTCAAGCCCGAAGGTTACCGACTCGTATTGCTCGATTCTGTCGTAAAGCACGAGTTGGCATCTTCCGCTTATAACGACCGACGCAAATCGTGCGAGAATGTGGTTGCCGCCATACAAAAGAAACACCCGCATGTAGAGTTCCTGAGAGATGCCAATATGTCTATGTTAGACGAGGTAAAAGAAGAGGTGTCTGCCGAGGATTATATGCGTGCAGAATATGTGATCGGTGAAGTGCAACGAGTCCTTGACGTATGCGATGCTCTTGAACAAGGAGATTATGAGACAGTAGGGCAGAAGATGTATGAGACTCATCATGGAATGAGTAAATTATATGAGGTAAGTTGTGAAGAACTCGATTTCCTGAATGATATTGCCAAAGAGTGTGGTGTGACCGGCTCTCGTGTGATGGGAGGTGGATTTGGCGGTTGTACGATAAACTTAGTTAAGGACGAATTGTATGATGCGTTCGTGGAAAAAGCCAAAGCAGAATATAAGACAAAATTCGGTCGTCTTCCCAAAGTTTATGATGTCGTGATTGCCGATGGGGCACGCAAACTTTGCTGAGATAAAAGGCCATAAATAAATAAAATAGAGCCCGGAGTTTTATAATCCCCGGGCTCTATTTTTATAGAAAAATTCGCTCGCTTAAATTGGGCTTGTTTCCCAGCCTCCACCTAATACTTTATATAAATTTACCATAGCAAGATATTCGTCTCTTACAGCATTGCTCAAACCTATTTGAGCATCGAAAAATTTACGATGGGCATCTAAAACATCGATGTAACGAATAACCCCGTTGAAATATTGTAACTGTGCTAAATCTACATATTTTTGAGCTGCTTCAAAAAGATTGAGTTGAAGTTCCGATGTCCGTCTTTTCTTTCTATAAGTTATCACGGCATCGTTCACTTCTCGGAAAACTTCAAGAACCTTTTGTTCGTAGGCGAAACGTTTTTCGTCATAGGCTGCCAATGACGCTTTATATTGGGCTTTCTTTTTTCCAAAGGTTAATAGAGGAGCTACGAGATTGCCAGATACATAGGAGAATGGAGATTCGAAAAATCCTTTTAGTTCATCGTTTTCAAGCCCTCCGACTAAACTTATAGTTAATCGTGGAAACCGATCGGCATATGCAATTCCTACCGCTGCCATAGCGGCTTGTAGCTGTTGCTCTGCTTGACGCACATCGGGCCTTCGTTGCAGTAGGGTAGAGGGAAGCCCGATAGGTATATTTTCGGGCCAAGTTACATTTAAGTCGAATTCTCCTCGTTCCACTTTCGATGGATATTCTCCGGCTAATACCGCAATTTGATTTTCTTTCAATGCGATTTTTTGCTCCAATTCGGGGATAAGAGCCGAAGCGCTGGCCAATTCTACTTGCGCCTGCTGATAAGCTGTTTCGGAAGTGAGTCCACCCTCGAATCGTAATCGGGCTTGGTTGACACTTTCTTCACGAGTCTTTACGGTTTGTAAAACAATTTCAAGTTCTTGATCCAATGCGACTAATTCGAAATAGGCGATCGCTGTTTCGGCAATTAGGGTCATTTGCATAGCTCGTGCAGCTTCCACGGAGGCTAAGTACTCCGCCGCACCCTTTCTTTTTCCCCAACGTAGGCTCCCCCATAGGTCTATTTCCCAACCTAATGAGGCTTTAAGACTAAATTCGGGGCTTTTTGAGAACTTTTCACCGTAATAATCATTGGTTTCGTGATCGGCGAAAAGTTGAGCTCCGATAGTCGGCCAACGAGATGCTTTACTCACGCGGTATAATTCTTCCATTTGCTTGATATGAGCTTCTGCGGCCTGCATATTCCGATTATTTCTTAACGTCTTTTTAATTAATTTGCTAAGAGTCGAATCGGAATAGAGCTCCCACCATGACATATCGGCAATGGTTAATGTATCGTTTTCTCCCGCAATAATTTCATCTGGTAAATTCAGTTCGGGAGCCTGACAGCGTTTTTGTATAGAACAACTACTTAAAATGAATGCTGTCACCAATATATGTATGAAAACTTTCATCTGTTTCATCGTTTCATCATTTTAGATTTTAACTTGTAAACCCATACGAAAAGAAGGGGAACAAAAATAATGCCTACGGTAATTGCCACAATCATACCGAAAAATACACCTGTACCGATACCTTGACGACTGGCCGATCCCGGACCGCTGGCAAAGACAAGAGGTAACATACCTAAGATAAAGGCCAAAGAGGTCATTACGATAGGTCGGAATCGTAAGTGTGCGGCTTTGATTACAGCATCCACTGCATTATTCCCTTTCTCGACTTCGTCTTTGGCAAATTCTACGATAAGAATTGCATTTTTGGCGACTAATCCCACCAACATAACCAAGCCGATTTGGAAATAAATATTATTTTCAAGGCCGCATATCCAGTTTCCTAAATAGGCTCCGACTCCTGCTATCGGAAGAGATAATATAACCGCTATTGGGATAGACCAACTTTCGTATTGAGCTGCAAGGAATAAGAAGACAAAAAGTAATGCTAAGGCCAATATGTAGGCTGTCTGACCACTTACATGTTTTTCCTGATAGGAAAGTCCGCTCCATTCGACGCCAATGTTTTTAGGCAAATGCTTGCTTGCTATTTCTTCGAGTATAGCCATCGCTTGTCCCGAACTATAACCCGGGGCCGCTTCTCCCGATATGGTTGTGGAGGTGAACATATTGAACCGACGAATGGTCCCCGGACCTGTTGTATACGAGGTTGTACCAAGAGCGGTAATAGGTATCATGGCGTTATTGCTTCCTTTGACGAAGAAGAGACCCAAATTATCTTTATGTGCTCTATACGGTGCTTCGGCTTGGATATATACACGGTAGATTCTGTTGAACATATTGAAATCGTTCACATAGATCGACCCCGTAAATGTTTTGAGCGTTGAAAAAATATCGGCTATTTTTACTCCGAGCATTTGAGCCTTGTCCCGATCTACATCAAAATAAAGCTGAGGTATATCGTTTTGAATAGAAGACGATAAACCGCTTATCTCTTTTCGTTGAGAGGCATAATAAAGTAATGTGTCGGCGGCTCGTTGTAAATCGGCATAACTCGCATCGCTTCGTGCTTCGAGCACCATTTCGAAACCGCCCGAACTACCTAATCCCGGAATAACGGGTGGAGTACTCAAATAAACTTTACTTTCGGGATATTTTTTTAATTCTTCACGAATTTCCTCCATAATATCTCGGAGATTCGACGATTTGCGATCTTCCCAGGGTTTTAGAATAACCGTTAATTGACTTCGAGATTGGTTCGTACCGACACGGGGACTAGATCCTGTCACATTGAGTACATACTCTACGTCTTCACGAGACATTAAATAGTTCATGGCTCGTTCGGTTATATGGCGTGTCCTTTCCAATGTAGCGCCTTCTGGTAATTCTAACTCAACGGTAAAATACCCTTGATCTTCCTGTGGCATAAAACTTTGGGGAACTATTTCGTTAAGAACCCATATCGCTATCAGAGATATACCGAAAGCCGCTACTACTCTGCGAGCATGCTTCAATCCTTTTCGAATGAGTTTCTCATAAAGTCTATTGCCTCGTGCTAGCCATAAGTTTATGTAACGAAAGAGTTTGTTTTTCTTTTTTCCTGAATCCGGTTTGAGCAGTAAAGCACACATGGCGGGACTCAAAGTTAGTGCGACTAATGTCGAAATAAGGACCGAAACGGCAATAGTAATCGTGAATTGTCGGTACAATTGACCTGTAATACCGGTCAAAAAGCTGACCGGGACGAATACGGCACATAACACCAACGAGGTAGCGATAATGGCACTACCCAATCCTTGCATGGCTTTTTTGGTAGCTTCGTAGGGACTAAGATGTTCCTCATTCATGATTCGCTCTACATTCTCGACTACGACTATGGCATCGTCGACCACGATTCCGATAGCAAGGATTAAACCCAAAAGGGTCATCATATTGAGCGAGAATCCGAACGCAAGCATGATTCCGAATGTTCCTATCAACGAAATAGGTACAGCTATAACCGGGATAAGTGTAGCTCTCCAATTTTGTAGCGAGAGAAATACAACCAAGATAACCAAAATCAGGGCTTCGAAAAGCGTATGGTAAACCTCGTTTATGGATTGGGAAATATAAGAGGTCATATCGAAGGGAATTTCATAAGTAATACCCTCCGGGAAGTTACGACTAATCTCCTCCATCTCTTTCTTCACAGATTCAGCAACCTCCATTGCGTTGGCTCCCGGTAGCATGTTGATATTAAGCACGGCCGCATTACCTCCGTTTATTCCGCTTTCCGTGTTGTAAGATTGTGCTTCGAGAGAGATGCGAGCGACATCGCGCAAACGAATCAAAGAACCGTCGGGATTAGCCCGTATGACAATGTCCTCAAATTCTCCTACGGAAGATAATCGCCCTTGTGCTATGATAGGAGTCGTTATATCGATGTCGGAAATCGGTTGCTGACCCAATACTCCGGCGGCCGATTCCCGATTCTGGTCTTTCAATGCCTTTTGTAAATCGTCCACTGTAAGTCCCAGATTAGCCAAGCGGTCGGGTTGAACCCATATCTGCATAGCGTAATAACGGCTACCGACATTCGATACGCTACCCACTCCTTTGACCCGTCTCAACATGTCCAACACATTGAGCGTGGCATAATTACTGAGGTATATTTCGTCGAATTTCGGATCGTTAGAGCGCAAAGTGACAGTCATTAATCGACTGGAAGCCTGTTTTTCCACGGAAATACCGTTTTGTACTACTTCGGCCGGGAGGCGAGCTTCGGCCTGTTTCACGCGGTTTTGTATTTCAACGGCAGCTAAATCCGGATCGGTCGATATGTCGAATGTAATTGTTGCCGAAAAACTTCCTGAATTGCTGTTCGTTGATTCCATGTAAAGCATGCCGGGCGTACCGTTCAATTCCTGTTCGATGGGAGTGGCGACAGCTTGGGTGACCGTCTGTGCGCTAGCTCCCGGATAGGAGGCTGATACTTTGACTACCGGAGGAACAATTTGGGGGTACTGGTCTATCGGGAGTAAAAAAAGACCTAATACACCGACGATAACGATAACAATTGAAATAACAATTGAAAATATGGGTCTGTCGATAAAGAAGTCCGATTTCATAACATACTAGTTTTTAGAATGGTCTTCTTGTTCTGCCCGATAAGTCGAGGGGATAACTTTATCTCCATGAGTGAGTTTATGAAATCCTTCGACCACTATATTTTCGTGGGGAACCAAACCTCGTTCGATAATGACATTGTTTCCTACTTCCGGTCCCAATTCGACCATACGCCTTTCTACAATACTATCGGCTCTTACGACGAATATGTAAGCGCCACCCTTTTCGATAGCGATTGCTTTATTGGGGACAACGACTGCCGCTTCCCGAACATCGAGCAGTAACCTTACTTTGGTGAACTGCCCCGGTAATAATATATGTTCGGGGTTGGGCATTTCGGCTCTTACTGAGAATGTACCGGTTTGAGGATCGACTTGTGGATCGGCAAAATCGACTATTCCCCGCTGAGGATAAGGCGAATTGTCGGGTAAAGTAATAGTAATGTAAGGCTCCCACGTTCGGGTCGTGTCTTTTTGCCCTAAATTAACGTTACGGGCTTTGCTTTTCAAATAATCGAGTCCGGTCATACTGAAATCGACACGAACGGTATCGCTCTTTACGACCGTAGCCAGTAACGATTGCCCGCCGGGGCCGACAAGTGTTCCTATATCGACGTTACGTTCCGATATATATCCCGAGATAGGGGAGCTCACAGTCGTATAACCCAATGCTGTTTCGGCTTGGGTTAAATCGGCCTCGCTCATTTCTACTTCGGCTTTTGCACTTTCATAAGAAGCGATGGCGTTATCTAAATCGAGTTGGCTGGCTGCATTTTGTTGATACAAAGGTCTGATGCGCTCCAAGTCTCTCTCGGCTTTCAATGCCAACGCTTTGTTTTTGTTTAGCTGAGCTTTGGCTTTATTTGCTCGAGCTTGATACTGTTTGGGGTCGATTATAAAAAGGGGTTGTCCTTTTTTTACATAAGTACCCTCGTCGAAGAGCATTTTTTCAAGGAACCCTTCTACTCGGGCCCTTATTTCAACGAATTGCTGAGCACGAATGCGGCCTACATATTCCCCGTAAATTTCCACATCGTCCGTAACAACAGGCTCGACTTCGACTATCGGTAGGTCGGGACCCGGAGGTGCGGGACGCAGTAACCAATATAATCCTCCGCTTAGTAGGAGAATACCTGCCCCCACATACAACCATACCCGGGGAGAAATACGACGAATCTTTTCACTAAGCCGTAAAGCGTAGTTGCCGATATTTTTAGCGGCTTGTCGAATATTTTCAAATGAAATTTTTATCATAAAGTCAAGAAACTTTTTGGAAGTAAATACACAATAATCCTGATATGAGAATGGAATAGTCCGCAAAAGTACTCTTTTTTCTTCAAATACGCCTTTTTTGTGACAATATTTAGATATTAAACGTAATACGGAAGGGGACGGTTCTGTGCCGGATAGGGATTCCGATAATAAATAAGAAATGCTGTTTGGGAGGGAATCATAGATAGTTTCTAAAAAGTGTAATCTTTGGAGTAATTTGTATTTGTTTATAAACCAAATAGATATATACTTGCTCCAATTGGTTCTACTACTATTTTCTTCAAGGGAGCAAAAAAAAAATTCCATTTTTCACTAGGGATTGTTTTTGATTTGGGGTTATATAATATATAACAAAAAAATTATAGAGATACTTATTGATTCATGAAAAAACATTAAAGGATCCATGAAAAAGTACATATCTGTTTTTTTTGATAGTTTGAAGTATCATTTACGAATGGTGAGGCATGTCGTTTTATCAGAATCCCGACTACGTCGCAGTTTATAGGAAGCATTTTGAAGTTTATCCATTTTTAATATAAAAAACATTAGCCTATGGAAATAAGAGAGACTATTTTTTAGAATTAAAATGAGAGAGGAGAATTATTTTTTAGTATTCGAATACCTATAATACACGTATGTATAGAAGAAATCTAAAAGCAATTATTGTAGCTTTCGTACTGGTTTCTGGTTTTGGAATCGGTACTGCTGCGCATGTCAGCGCAGCTGATACGATGTCGCCACAAGGAGCGGCACAATCGAAGAGTGTAAATCAAAATGTTGCCACGGGGACAAAAGTGGTAACGGGTACAGTTACCGATCCGTCGGGAGAGACTCTTATCGGCCTCACGGTAAAAGTTTCCGGTACAAATGTGGCCGTAGCGACAGATCTCGATGGTAACTACTCGATCAAGGTTCCTGCGGGGAGTAACGAATTGGAGTTTTCCTACATCGGTTATCAAACCATCAAGCGCGCTATCAACGGGCAGAGCAAGATAGATGTAGTTATGCAGGACAATTCCGAGGTGCTCGACGAAGTCGTTGTAACCGCCATGGGTATCACCCGTAAAGAATCGTCTTTGACCTATGCGACCCAAGAAATTAAGGGAGATGATTTAATGAAGGTGCAAGATGCCAACTTCGTGAATTCGCTTCAAGGGAAAGCAGCCGGTGTAACTATCACTCAAAGTGCCGGTGGAGCCGGTGGTACTTCAAAAATCCTTTTGCGTGGTAATAAGTCGGTTATGGGTAACAACAGCCCCTTGATCGTTATCGACGGTATACCTATGACTAACCAAGTCGGTGGAGCGGCTTCTTCTTGGGCTGGTGGCGAGAGCCTCACTTATTCGAGTTCTTCGGAGGGTGGGGATGCTCTTTCCTTGATTAATCCCGACGATATCGAGAGCATCAACATTTTGAAGGGTGCTAATGCGGCTGCTCTTTACGGTAGTGCTGCGGCCAACGGCGTGCTTATGATTACGACCAAGAAAGGTAAAGAGGGTCGTGTATCGGTAAGTGTCAATTCTAATGTGACTTTTGAAAATCCGTTGGTACTTCCTCAGATACAGAATGTATATGGTGCAAATGTAAATCTGGCAGCCAGTACTCTTACTACTGAAAGTTGGGGCAAAAAGATTTCTGAAATGACACCCGAGGAGCTCAATTACAGTGGAGCTAAGTTGCGTAATTATGCAAAAGACGATATTTCCGACTTTTTCGAGACAGGTGCGACTTACAACAACTCGGTATCGGTAAGTGGTGGTACTGAGAAAGTACGTTCCTATTTCTCTTATGCCAACTCCTACGCCGACGGTATGGTTCCCAATAATACTTATCAACGAAATACTTTTTCATTCCGTCAGAGTTATTCTTTGTTCAACAAGAAGTTGAATGTCGATTTGTCATTGAACTATGTGCATGCGCAGACAAAGAATCGTCCGGGCGGAGGTACGGTCATGAACCCGTTATATGATTTGTATCGTATGCCGCGTAACATCGATATGGATTATTATAAGAAAAATTATCGAGGAGAAGGCACGTGGACTTCAAACATTTACGGATATTATAATGATCAGAAACAGTGGGTTCCCGATGGTACTATTGAGTTGTCTGGACCGATGCAACAATGGGCCTATTTTTCACCGGGTAACAATAATCCCTATTGGATAACGAATGCCAATAAAGGACAGACCGAGGAGGAAAGAGCCTATGGATATATTACGGCAAGCTATGAAATCATTCCCGGCTTGAAGATACAAGGCCGTTTGAACATGGACCGTGCCAAGTATAAAGGATTTACAAAGAGAATGGCCACTACGCAAAACGTAGCCGCTATCGAGGACTATGGTATGTATGGACAGGATCTCATTTGGAGCAACGATGTCTATGTCGATGCCATGTTGAGTTACAACAAGGAAATCAAAGATTTCTCTGTATCGGCATCGGCCGGTTGGGTGGGACACACCGTTAAAGGAGAGACCCAAAAGTTGTGGACGAGAGCCACCTATTTCTCCTATACCGACATGAATCAGCTACCGACCCGTATTAACTTCTTTGAGCCTCTGGCGTCATGGGGAGGAAGCAATATGAATGAGTATTCCTTGTCTTCCAACTGGGATAAAGGTCTTTTCTTTACGGGACAAGTAGGATACAAAGATTATGTCTATTTGGAAGGTAGCTATCGCCAAGACTGGTATCGGGCTTTCAAACAATTCGAATATCGGGGTACTCCCGATAATTATGGCTATTTCTCGGTCGGAGCCAATACGTTAATGCATCGCTATATTTCTTTGCCCGAATTTATTACACACTTGAAACTCCGTGCTTCTTACTCCGAAGTAGGTAACTCTATTCCTAATGAGGTGTTTAATAAAGGTAAAGCTGATTTAGCAACCGGAGCGATCGCTTCGTCTACCTATGGCTATTTCGATAATCCTATTCCCGAAACTTCAAAATCATTCGAAGCCGGATTCGATGTATCGTTCTTCGATAGTTCGTTGAACTGGGATTTGACGTATTATCACACGGGATTGTATAATAACTATTTCCTACAAGCCACTACGGGAGGTAAGTCCAAACCTGTAAATACCGGTTTGATTCGTAATCAAGGTATCGAAACCACCGTTTCCTATTCGTTGGGCTTTGCCAAAGATTGGATGTGGCGTACTTCGGTGAATTTCTCGTACAACGACAACAAGATTGTAAAGACATTCAAAGATGAGCAAGGAAAGTCGTCTAAGCTCGAACAAAAAATTGCCGGTGGTAATATTGTGGTAAGGTACGACGAAGGCGGTTCTTACGGCGATATGTATGCCCTCGATTTTCGTCGCAATGACGATGGTAGTATTTATTTAAGTTCTAACGGAGCACCTCAGTTAAGTAACAATAGTTATGTCTACTTGGGCAATATGAATTCTAAATTCCAATTGGGATGGGGAAATACGATTTCTTGGAAAGACCTTTCTCTTTATTTCTTGGTGAGCGGTCGTATCGGTGGCAAGGTCATCTCGTTGACCGAGGCTTATCTCGATTATCAAGGTGTATCTAAGCGAGTGGGAGATGCTCGTTTGGCAGCCGAAGCAAATCCCGATTTACAATGGAACGGAAAGCCGGCTATGGTAATGCCAGACGGTAATTTGGCTCCTATTGAAGAATATTACAAAGCAGTAGGTGGTAATATGTTTGGTTCGCAATATGTTTATGATGCCACCAATTTCCGTCTGGCAGAACTTTCGTTAGGTTATTCTTTCCATAATCTTTTTGGAGGAGTTATCAGTAACCTCTCGCTGTCAGTCGTAGGCCGCAACTTGTTCTTCATCTATAAGGATGCTCCGGTCGATCCCGATATCGCCCTCTCTACCAAAAACGGTTTGGGTGCGTTCGATATCTTCAATATGCCGGCAACCCGTTCGGTCGGTGTGAATTTGAAAATTGATTTTTAGTAGTAAATAATGAATAGATATATGAAAAAAACTGTTTTAGCGGCATTTGGTGCATTGCTTTCTGTTGTGAGCTTGCACTCATGTTTAGATTTCGATATGCCCACCGATACCTTTACTGGTGGTGATACCGAATTGGATCCGATAGTCTACAAAGGTAAAGCCGATAGTATAGATTATAGAAAAGAGATTTCAGAAGAAGGTTTTGCGTTTGCCGAGAAAGAATTAAACAATTATTTCTTTCAATTACAAACGGTACAATATTGTATGAGAGGAGGAAAAGAAGGCCAGCTTCCCGGAGCTCACCAATATCAATATGTGTATAATATAACCGTCGATAACTATGCCGGCTATTTATGCGTTCCTCATAACTTCTCACATGGGGGAGACGGTATTTTATCTTCTACTTACTATTACAATCGAGGATATTGCGATGGCCCTTATGGCGCTTTTCTCATGGTGAAAAACAATTTGGTGAACATGTTGAATCACCCTCATATCGACTCTATCCCCGAGATGAAAGCGATAGGACTATTGCTTTACAATTATTCGGCACAGGAGATGGTCGACCTGTATGGCTCTATTCCCTATGTAGATCACAAGAATAATAAGGAAACGAATCCATTTACCTTCAATAAGATGGCCGATATTTATGAAACTATCGTAGATAATCTGGATACGATCAATGCTTGTTTGAAACATTATGAGCAACGTCCGGGGTGGTACAAAAGTCGTTTGAATGGTATCTTGCAACAAAGTGACTGGGTAACGAAAGATTTTAGTATTGACACATGGAGACGTTTTGCCAATTCGTTAAAACTTCGTATGGCTATGCATATTGTGAAAGTTGATCGGACAAAAGCTCAAAAATGGGCACAAGAAGCTGTTACCGAAGGTGTAATCGAAACGGAAAATCAAGAAATAGCTTTGGATCCAGTCGTTTCAGGGTTTACCCATCCATTGGTCGATATTAGCAAATTATGGGGCGATTCCCGGTTGAATGCTTCGTTTGAGAGCTTACTGTTCAGTTTGAAGCATCCTTATGTACAAGACGATTATGCGTTGTTCGAGAAAAATTCTTCTCAGATTGTCAATGAAACAAATCCTGAGGAAATAGAACCTACCAATTCTCGGATTGTAGGGCTACGAGCTGGTATATCCATGGTTTCGGGTCAAACAGTGAGTGTTAACCCCCGTATCGCTTATTCGGCAGTTTCTTCCAATCGTATCAGTATGGCTCCGTTATACCTGATGAAACTTTCAGAAGTTCAGTTCCTTCGTGCGGAAGGTGCAGTGCGTAACTGGGCGATGGGTGGTTCTGCCCAATCTTTTTATGAAGCAGGCATTCGTAGCGCTCAGTTGGATCAACGTACAAATTCGCAATATGGACAGAAAGTCGATGAGTATATGAGTGTGGAAGAACCGGTCGCTTATGCGTATACCGACCCGATGGACCATACCAATGATATAGCCAGTGTAACCAAAATCGGTGTTAAATGGAACGAAGGCGATACGCCGGAAACCAAATTGGAAAAAATCATCACTCAGAAGTATATTGCCGGGTTCCCCTATTCCTATGAAGCATGGAACGATTTGCGCCGTACGGGCTATCCGAAGATATTCCCCGTATTGAATGTCGAGGACGGTGACGGCAGTTTGGTACAAGGCGACCTTATTCGGAAAATTCCTTTGCCGGGAAGGGACACGAGTGCAGGTTTGTCCGATATTCAGACCTCTGGTATAGAGGCTTTGGGGGGGACCGATACACAAGGTACTCGTGTTTGGTGGGACGTAGAAGGTTCCAATTTCTAATGAAATGGTTTAGAGGGCAGGGGAGCTGTCGCTCCTCTTCTCTCTACTATTTATAATAGTTACAAAATTTATAATTTAATGTTTTTTTATCATGAAGAAGTTTACTGTATGCGGTGCGGCTGTGGCTCTATGCTGTCTGGCCGGCAACGTGCAGGCGCAAGAACCGGAATATCCGGCGTCTGCATCGACAGAAGTTTTTGACTTTACACCGTGGAATGATGACAAGTTATTGCTGTTATTCGCTCAGGCGGCTGATGAAGGACGTAAGTACCCGACCAAAGAAGAGTTTGAAGCTGCCGGTTTTAATCTCGATCTGGAATTCTCCCGTTCGCACGTACGCCCGGCAGTTATTATGGAAGATGCAGCCAAAAACATTGTTGCCGATGTGTATCCCACCCGTCGGTTGTGGATGAACACACCGACCGGACAAGGTGAAAGTGTCGGTGGCTATCCCAGCTCCGAATTCCATAGCGATGTATTCTCTATGTGGAACTATACGAATTTATATGGTGCTTGGAACCACACTATATTACAAGCTCCGGGTTCTTGGGCCGATGCCGCTCACAAGAATGGGACGCACATGTTCTCGGGTATTAAGTTTTTCGAGTCTTGGGGAACAACTTCAAGTGAGTATATCAAGCTTATTACAAAGAAAAACGAGAAAGGAGAATACGTGTATGTAGATGCCTTTTTGAATGCTCTTTTGTTCTTGGGATTGGACGGTATAAACTACAATTTCGAGGATTCGGGCTATCAGCAGACTGACGTTGTCGGATTCCATCAAGCGCTTTACAAAAGAGCGAAAGAGATAGGGTTCGACAGCTTCCATATTGGTTTGTACACCAGTAGTTCTTCACTCTCGACACGTACTGCAAATGCCCTTTATGGAACAAAAGCGAACGGTAAAACCGCTGACTTAATGTTGAATTATTCGGGAGGAGATTTTGCAACACAATATATGGCTTCGTCGGTTCAAGCGGCAGAAACTGCTTACGGTACGGCCGACGGTTTATATGCCGGTGGTTGGTATCGTCACATGGATCTTAGCTGGCCTCTCTTGAATCAAGATGAAGCGACGAAGAGATGTGGTCTTTGCCTTTGGGGAGAGCACAAAATCAGTCGTTTCTTCCAATATGTAGTGGGAAAAGACCCCATGGATATGCAAACGAACTATCAAAAGTTGTTGGAAAAAGGATTCTCGGGGGGGTATCGCACACCGATCCAACGTCCGGCTCCTTCGTATACTAATGTATTCCAAGTAGAAAATGCCAGTGAAGCAGATACGCAATTAGCCGAATTCTGCGGATTGGCCGAATTTATACCGGAACGTACGGCTATTCAAGGCGATCTGCCGTTCAATACCTATTTCTCATTGGGAAATGGAGATTTCTATGCTTATAAAGGTAAAAAAACACTGGGTAGCTGGTACAATATGGGACAACAAGACTATGTACCGACCTATCGTTGGTTAATCTATCAAACGGGGACAACGAACCGTTCGACGGATATCGATGCTGAATTTACTCATGAGGATGCTTATATCGGTGGATCTGCCCTCCGTTTGAAAGGAACTCCTACTTCGACGGGATCTGATGTAGTGCTTTATCGTGCCAAACTGACTGTTTCTGGGAACAATGCAACAGCCAAACTGGCCGTGAAATCGGGTATCGAGGGAAGTAATGCTTCCAATCTGTATCTCATCTTGAAGAAATTTGACGACAATGCATGGTTGGAATTCCCTGTGGGCGACTTGAAAGGCGCTACTTGGGAAGAAAAAGAAATAGCTCTCAGCGGTATCAACCAAAACGATGTAATCGAATATATCGGTCTGCGTGTGAAAGGTTCGGCATCGGACAGCTATAAAATGCTCGTAGGACAGTTGCAATTATGCGATGACCGCTCTGCTGTGAAACCCGCTGATATCGACGATTTGAGTGTAGTTACAGAAGTGAAGGAAGAAACGACTTCTTCGATGTCTGTAAAATTGACTTGGAGTGTCGATTATACTGGATTTAGTCCTGCCCGCAAAGATTATGGTATGGTTTACAACGACGAGGTAAATATCGATCATTTTGAAATTTTGTATAAGAATGGAGAAGACGGACGAGTATCGGAAGTAGGACGTACTTCCACTTGGTCGGCTTATGTAGGTAATATTCAATTTGAAGATGAAAACGACGATCCCTATATCGGTGTTCGTTCGGTATCAGTCGATTTGAAATCGTATTCTCCGGTGGTGTGGACGCATGTACCTCGTGCCACGGGGTCTTTACCCGAGCCCGATACCGATTTGTATGGAAAAACTTATTTGAATCTCGAATCGGAAGGTGTTGAGACAGCTCAAAAATATCGTTATGTTTCATCGCTTGTTACTACGGGTGCAACTGAAAATTTGAACTATACATCGAATACACCTGTTGGAGGTGATAACTATTTGAGAGTAACCGACCAAAAACTGAAAGTAGAACAAGGCCAGAAAGTAACGGTTAAGTTTGCAGGACGAGTTAACGGTAGCGACGATGGTTTGAAGTGGTGTTTGGGTAAAGCCTATGTAGATTGGAATCTCGATTATGTATTCGATGCTAGTACAGACGAATTAGTAATGGAGGTAGGTACGTTAAATGCAGGAACCGATTCTATCGCAACAGGTTGTACCTTCATTCTTAATGTTCCCGAGGATGCGGCAGTGGGTACAAGTCGTTTCCGTATGGTATTCTCTGATGCTTGGTTTACTCACCCCGGACCTACGGGAGGTACGGCAAAAGGATTCTCGATCGATTTCGATGTGGAAGTAACCGGATCGAATTCCGGACGTGAACCGGAAAAAACATATGCCGACTACCGTGATCAAGGTGTTGCCGATGAACCCGATGGATTAGATGTATCTGGAATCGAAGATGTCGTAAATGGCAACGGAAACGGTGTATCGTCTGTTTCTTCGCTGTATCCTACGGTAGCTACCGATGTAATCTATTTCAACAATGTAGATAAGGCTTGGATATATACGGTCGATGGACAGTTGGTTAAATATGTAAACAACAATCCCGAATCTGTGAATGTCTCCGATCTGTCTTCTGCTATGTATGTAGTGAAGATGCAGAAAGGCAATGTGGTACGTAGCCAGAAGATGTTCAAGAAATAAAGAAGATTGTTTCAGGTTAATAACAGTCTGAAAAGACTGCCTCTCTCGAAAGGTTATCCGATGTGATATCGGGTAACCTTTCTTTTTTTATGTTTTTCGAAAACAATTTATTCCCCTTGTCGATTCATGTATCATGACGGTCGATAATACGACAGTAGAAGGAACGGAATGCACGATTTCGTTTTTATTTTCTGGGTCGCAAATCGGTAAGAAAAGGCTTTAATACGCTTTTTATGAACTTGATAAGAAAAAAATAGGACAGATTTATTTTAATTCTTAACTTTACTCTGTTTTTTGGAAATTTCTTTTTTTAATTCGTTCTGGAATACATAGATTCTTTCGGACACAAATGCTTTGGAATATTCGGATTCATCTGCAATAGATTTTATAGAATATCCTTGTATATATTTTTCAATGATTGACCGGTCAACGTGGTTGAGCAATCGGAATATATTTGTAAATGTTTCTATATCAATCATGTCTATTGAACAAATTTGACGGCGAATTGTTCTAAATAATCTAAGTTGAAACAATTTAATTTTAGTCATAACTTTTTTATATAAAAGCCTCCGACCATAATACACGATACTAAAAAGAACAGTGAATAAATTCGTGAAATGCAAAACTCTATTTGCATTTTATTATGGATCGGAGGCCTATGTCAAACCAACCGAAATGGCAATCGCCACCACGAATTTATTCACTGTATGATACAAATATAGCGATTTGTTTTTGATTATTTTATAAAATAATCCTAGAATTTTTACTAATCTAAATTATTTTATTTTTCTTCTTTTATAAGAGATTGTAAACGTGGGCTTTGTATATTTTATAAAATGGAAGAAAATAGCGGGCAGGAGTTTTGAATTACATGTTTATTCCGATGGTTTAGTCTCTATTTGAGTAGTGATATTCAATCTTTCTTTTTTGATGTGTGTCTAAGTACGATTTGTAGAAGCCATATTTGCCAAGTTTTTTTGCACGGAATTTGCACGGTTTTGAAACAAAACGCACCTAAGCACAACAAAAATATACGAAACGTCTATCGATTGAAAGTATATTTTTTGATGAAATATATAAAGAAAAAACACTGAAAATCATTTGATAATCAGTGTTTATATTTTGTCGGGGTAGCGGGATTCGAACCCACGACCCCCTGCTCCCAAAGCAGGTGCGCTAACCGGACTGCGCTACACCCCGAATCCCATTAATCGTTTCTCGATTTTGGTGCTGCAAATTTACAGTTTTTTTTTATATCCACAACTATGCTCCCATATTTTTATCAAATTCTTTAAGGAATCATATTTGTTTACCGATGTTTTATTTTAATTTTGCAAAGATAATTTTTCATAAGAATGTCGGAGTATAATCAACGAAAATAAATCATATAATAATGTATAGAACGAATACGTGCGGAGAATTGCGGTTGAACCATGTCGGCCAAAAGGTGACGTTGGCAGGGTGGGTACAACGCAGTCGCAAAATGGGCGGAATGACATTTGTCGATCTGCGAGATAGATATGGTATCACACAGTTGGTCTTTAATCAAGAAACAGATGCCGATTTATGCGATAAAGCGAATAAATTGGGGCGTGAGTATGTCATACAGGTAACCGGTACGGTAACGGAACGGTCAAGCAAAAATACCAATCTGCCGACCGGTGAAATAGAAATCATAGCCGAAAATTTGGTCGTGTTGCATACCGCAGAGACACCGCCTTTTACTATCGAAGACGAATCGGACGGAGGAGACGATATTCGCATGCAGTATCGTTATCTCGATTTGAGACGATCGGTAGTACGCCGTAATCTCGAATTACGTCACAAGATGGCATTCGAAGTCCGCCGTTATCTCGACGAATTGAATTTCTTGGAGGTGGAGACTCCGGTGTTGATCAAGTCTACTCCCGAAGGGGCTCGTGATTTTGTAGTGCCTTCAAGAATGAATCCGGGAGAGTTTTACGCGCTCCCTCAATCGCCCCAAACATTGAAACAGTTATTGATGGTATCGGGATTCGACCGTTATTTCCAAATCGTGAAATGTTTTCGTGACGAGGATTTACGGGCAGACCGTCAGCCCGAGTTTACTCAGATAGACTGTGAAATGTCTTTTGTCGAGCAAGAAGATGTTTTGAATATTTTTGAAGGTATGATTAAACACCTGTTCAAAAAGATTCGTGGCATTGAGTTCAACGAACCGTTTTTGCGTATGACATGGGCCGACGCCATGAAATACTATGGCAGCGATAAACCCGATATGCGCTTCGGTATGAAATTCGTTGAAATGAAAGATTTAACCGAAGGACATAATTTTGTGGTGTTCGATAGTGCCGAGTATGTGGGCGGTATCTGTGCCGAAGGGTGTGCGACATATACCCGTAAGCAACTCGATGAATTGACCGAGTTCGTCAAACGTCCACAAATAGGAGCCAAAGGGTTGGTCTATGTCCGTTTCGATGAAAACGGCACGCCAAAGTCATCGGTCGACAAATTTTATTCGGCAGACGATTTGAAAAAGTGGGGCGAAAGATTCGGTGCAAAACCGGGCGACCTGTTGTTGATATTAGCTGGTCCTGCGATGAAAACCCGTAAGGCTCTTTGTGAGCTGCGGCTGGAAATGGGCTCTCGTTTGGGGTTGCGGGATAAAGATACGTTTGCACCCTTGTGGGTTATCGATTTTCCCTTGTTCGAATGGGACGAGGAGACCCAGCGCTTCTATGCCATGCATCACCCGTTTACTTCCCCGAAAGCGGAAGATATTCCTCTATTGGATAGCGATACCGGAGCCGTCAGAGCGAACGCTTACGACATGGTTATCAACGGTGTCGAATTGGGTGGCGGGTCTATCCGTATACACGACAGTGAATTGCAAGACCATATGTTCCGTTTGCTGGGATTTACCGAAGAGCAAGCATTGGATCAGTTTGGTTTCTTAATCAATGCATTCAAGTATGGAGCACCGCCTCACGGAGGTTTGGCGTTCGGTTTGGATCGTCTAGTCTCGATGTTCGCCGGATTAGATTCTATACGAGACTGCATCGCATTCCCCAAAAACAATTCCGGTCGAGATGTTATGCTTAATGCACCTTCTGTTTTGGCGGAATCCCAGTTAGAAGAACTATGTATAAAAGTGAACCCGAAGAATTAGAGATTCGTGATAATAGTTAACGATATCATAAAGGCGATAGAATCGGTCGCTCCATTGAATTGGCAAGAATCCTATGATAATGCAGGATTGCAAGTGGGCGGTCGGTTTCAATCGGTTTCGGGTGTGGTTGTTTGTCTCGATGTCACGGAAGCCGTAGTCGACGAAGCTATCTCTATGGGATATAATTTGATTGTATCTCACCATCCTTTACTCTTCAAGGGATTGAAATCGATAACGGGGAATAGTTATGTCGAGAGGATTGTCATTAAAGCTATTCAACACAACATAGCCATTTATGCAGCCCATACCAATCTCGACAATGCCCCGGAGGGGGTATCTTACAGAATGGCTCGGAAACTGGGATTGACCTCGATTCGAGTTTTAGACCCGTTATGCGGCCGACTGATAAAATTGGTTACCTATGTACCTTCGACTCATGTCGAGAGCGTAAGAAGCGCTCTTTTTGAAGCAGGAGCCGGTCATATAGGAAACTATGACAAGTGTAGTTTCGGACAAGAAGGGACAGGGACGTTTCGTGCGGGAACCTATGCTAATCCATATTGCGGTACGATAGGGGAGTTTCACCGGGAACAAGAGACGCGCTTGGAAGTGATAGTTCCTATACATGTACAAGAAGCGGTTATCGATGCGCTGAAAAGGAGCCACCCGTATGAAGAACCGGCATTCGATTTGATTCCGTTATCCAACCGATGGGAACAAGTCGGGAGCGGTGTTGTAGGAGCCTTACCGGAACCTGTCGATGAAGTGTTGGTCTTGGAAAAGCTGAAAGAAATTTTTAAGACCGGTTGCGTAAAACATTCTCCGTTGCATAACCGAAAAATTTCACGAATAGCATTATGTGGAGGAGCCGGAGCCTCATTGATAACAAAAGCTGTCATAGCCGGAGCCGATATGTTTGTTACAGGAGAGATTCGTTATCACGACTATTTCGAATTTGAATCTCATATACTATTGGCCGAAATCGGTCATTATGAGAGCGAACAATATACAAAAGAAATTTTTTGTGAGATAATTCAAAAAAAATTCCCTACCTTTGCAATCCATTCTACACAGGTAGATACAAATCCGATAAATTATTTGTAAAGTATGGCTACTGACAAAACAAAAGCAGAGAAAGAATATACAGTGGAGGAGAAGTTGAAAACACTGTATGATTTGCAAACCATTCTTTCGGAAATCGATAGAATAAAAACATTGAGGGGTGAGCTTCCTCTTGAAGTTCAAGACCTTGAAGATGAGATTGCAGGTCTTGAAACTCGTATCAAAAACTTTCATACAGAAATAGAAGACCTTAAAGCTGCTGTGTCGGCTAAAAAAGTAGAAATACAAAATGCCCAAACGCTTATAGAGAAATATACCAAGCAGCAGGATAATGTGCGGAATAATCGAGAATTTGATTTTCTGTCGAAAGAAATCGAATATCAAACGCTTGAAATTCAATTGTGCGAAAAACGTATCAATGAATTTATCGCAGCACAAGAGGCCAAGAGTAATGAAGTCGCAGCTTCGGAGGAGATTTTACAGGATCGCCAGCATATTTTGAACGAAAAGAAAAGCGAACTTGATGAAATTGTTTCGGAGACCAAACAAGATGAAGAAAAGCTGAGGGAAAAGGCCAAGAAACTTGAAAATAAAGTGGAGCCTCGTTTGTTGTCTGCATTTAAGAGAATTCGTAAGAACGCACGCAATGGTTTGGCAGTGGTTTATATTCAACGCGATTCTTGTGGAGGGTGTTTCAATCGTATTCCACCTCAAAGACAGCTCGATATCAAAATGCGTAAGAAAATTATCGTTTGTGAATATTGCGGACGTATTATGATTGACCCGGAACTTGCGGGAGTGAAAGATGTAAATTAGTAGAATTAAAATTATTTTTATAAGAAAAAGGTCATTCATTTTCAGAATGACCTTTTTTTGTCTGACTTTATCACCCGTTTTAACAGGGTTATTTTGCTATTTATTAAGAAAAGACACGTTGGCTAAGTGCTTCCAAAGCTCGCTTTTTATCATCACGACGCATAACGAACGAAACATCGCAGTTATCTCCGTAAGAGATCATTCGTACAGGAATATCTTTTAAGGCTTCGACTATTTGATGTTCAAAGCCCACATTATACCATTTCAGATCACCCACAACACAAATAATTACCATATCATCTTCGACCGAAACATCGGCATATCGTTCCAGCATAGAGATTATTTTCGGCAAATGTATCTTATTGTCGATTGATAAAGATATTTCCACATTAGACGTTACGACCAAATCGATAGGTGTATGGGATTGTGCAAAGCAGTGAAATATTTTTTCGAGGAAACGGTAACACGGTATTTTATAATGAGAGCGCAACTTAATATAAGTTACGTTATCTTTGGCTGCAACAGCCTTTATTTTCCCGGTGTCGGCAGTATCGGAAATAAGCGTTCCCGGGGCTTGGGGATTCATAGTGTTGAGTAACCTTACAGGGATATTTTTTAATTTGGCCGGAAGGATACATGTCGGATGCAAAATCTTTGCACCGAAATAAGCGAGCTTGGAGGCTTCGTCAAAAGTCAGAGTACGCACTGGTGCTGTTGTCGATACTACTCTTGGGTCGTTGTTGTGTAGTCCGTCTATGTCGGTCCATATTTGTATCTCACATGCATTCAAGGCAGAACCCAATAATGATGCAGTATAATCGCTACCGCCTCGTTGTAGGTTGTCTATTTCACCGGATACGTTACGACAAATATAACCTTGCGTAATAAACAAACGATTATTGGGATAGTGTTTTAATAATTTGCATACATTCCTTTTGATAAAGTGTATATCGGGCTCTCCGTTTCTGTCGGTACGCATGAACTCAATCGCAGGAAGCAGAACCGACACGATTCCAATTTCTTTCAAATAAATATGCATCAGTCGAGTTATCAGTAATTCGCCCTGTGCCAGTATGATTTTTTCTTGTTTTGAAGAAATGGGAGATTGAGCTATTGTTTGTAACGATGAAAAAGAGCATAGAATAAACTTTTTAGCTTCTTCTATGCTCTTTGCAGAAAGATAGAGCTTATCGGCGACTTCAATATATTTGATTTCCAAACACTTAATGTCTCGCTGTGCACCGTCGATATCTCCATTAAATAGTAATGAGGCTATTTTTGCCAATGAATTGGTCGTGCCCGACATTGCCGATAGTACGACCAGATTCAACTCATTATTACAAATAAGATTTGCTACATGTTTGATTCTCTCGACGGTTCCTAATGAAGTTCCTCCGAATTTCAAGATTTTGAATTTTTCTTGTTTACGATCCATTTTCTGCTTTTCCATTTCTCACATGTCTCTATTACAGAGTTTTCGTTTTATACTTTGCAATTAAAATACCATAGTTTGAAATTTATATAATTGTTTGATTTATAATTAATTATTAAATTCAAATATAAAGGCAATATTTCCAAAATGGAAAAAGACCATATCGTTATGATAGATACGGTCTTTTTGTGATTACATTTACAAAGTATACCGAGTATTGATCAATTGATTCGTACCGGCTGTATAGGTTGCTGTTTTATCAAATCGAGTGGAACCGCTTGATATTTTACACGATTAAAATCGATGGCTTTCAAGTCTATGCAACGAATGTCGCTATTATACATAGTACGATAATAGATAACTCTGTGTGTAAGATCTGTCGATGATGTCCATTGTGTGGCACTCGGTATATCGGTAGGCGTTTCACTTTCAGAAAACTCTATACCGATAGGTATATCAAAGTTGTTCAAAATGTGAAAGCTCTGTATAACAGTTTCTATCGCTGTTTCTTTTTGTGGAGAAGAAGTCTGGTAAAAAGCGGCACGTATGAATCTTGATGGGGGAGTGACATCACCGGGAATGCCGAGGAAACCACTGCCTGCACCAAATGAGGAAAGTTTTATATTTCCGAGTGTCCTCGGATTAGTAGTCCCGGGATAAAGATTGATGTAATTATTCAGATTGGTCATATGCCAGTCAAAACCGGGAGAATTGGTAAGTATTCCTAATGTATTTTCATAGAAATTAGGTTGACCATCAACAATCTCCAATACGATTTGCTTTCCTGTAATATCTGCCATTCTCCAATGAACGGTTGAGGCTCTCGGGTCAATCGGCACGATGTGTATCTTTTTTATAGCTTTCATAGCTTCGTCTACCGTTGAAAAGTTTCCCAATATCCATGATACTAATTGTAAATCGGCTATACTGGAATCTTTCAGTTTGGAATCATAGTCTTCATATCGACCATATCCGGGAAAATAAAATAATCCGGCAGATAGTCCAGCCTCGTTTAGTCCCTCTGCCACAAATTCCTTTTGTTCGACGGATAACCCGATATAACCGTAACGAGCTGTAAATTTCATTCCCGATCGCTCTCCTCCGGGAATATAGGAATACTGTTCGTAACCACGAGGAACGACAACATATTGGCTATTTAAATCGCTGCCGCCCCATTCGATTGTTCGGGCAAGAATCATAGAATTATCTTTTGTTGTTAAAGTAATGCCGGTACAAGCTTCTGAGACATGAACTTGAAATAGAATGATAACAACCGTTATCCATAAAGAAAGTAATTTTTTCATTTTTTTGTTATGTTTAATTGAGATGGGAATAAAGTATAAAAAGAAATGCATTTATAATTGTCAGAATTCAAATATACTTAATTTTTTAATATTAACAAGATATCTTTGTTATTATGAGTATAAAGCTGGCTATAAAATGTCAGTTTATTTTTAAACATTCTTTATCTCTAAATTGTTTTGCCAATAATTTGAAATACGAGGTAAAGCTATTCAGCGAAATATCAAGATACAGATATAAAATCTATATATTGGCAAATTGTTCGAAAAATTCACAGCCGATAAGACGTAAATCCTATCGGCTGTGTCTCCATAATAAATTATACCGATTAGAATCGGAAACTAACATATAGGTATGCGCCTGATACTTTCCAATCTTGATTTTCTTCATCTATCTTATACGAAGTCGTACCCCAACGATATTCAGCGCCAAGAGATATAACTTTGTATGAAGCTGCTAAACCTGTATTAAAATAAGATCCATAGTTCATCAGGAAATCACTGTCTTGATTATATGCGACGGAGAAAGTCGGATCATAACGGAAATATACGTTTATTTTTAAGAAATCGACCGGATTAATCGTGATAGAAGTACCAAACTGCATTCCGATTTCAGCTTTATAAATATCTCCGCCGTCTTCAAAATCACTTTCTTCTACGGTATATTTTGCTGCTGCTATATCGAAGACTGTCCAATCCAATCCGAATTTCAACATTCCGAAAAGAGGCTTTTTGTGCAAATAATAAGTATTTCCTCGGTTTATAGCCACAGCAAAATCACTATTTAATTTTTCTAAGCCATTACCCCGGGCTAATGAAGGCATACCATAAGAAATATTGAAG
Organism: Barnesiella intestinihominis YIT 11860; assembly: GCF_000296465.1. Lineage (NCBI taxonomy): Bacteria > Pseudomonadati > Bacteroidota > Bacteroidia > Bacteroidales > Barnesiellaceae > Barnesiella > Barnesiella intestinihominis. The sequence goes on along the minus strand of NZ_JH815204.1, from coordinate 762,515 downwards.
TATTTTTTCCTTCCCCAAATTTTTTCTTGTTTAGCCATGTAATCAAGTTTTGTATTCATTTCTTCGGTAAGATTCCCAATTTTTGTATTAAGGCTATCTACTTGCAAATGCAATGTTTTATTTTGGCCCCGATATATAAAAAGCGAGTCTTTTAATAAATCGTTTTCTTCTGATAAATTTTTATATTTACCGAGAAGTGTTTTCTGCTCTTTAATCAATGAGTCTTTACTGGCTTTTAGTAATACATTTTGATTTTTAAGTGTACTGTTGTCTTTCGATAAAGCACTATTTACCGAAGACTTTTCATCGATTACTTTGTGCATAATACCGATGGAATCTTTCAGCATTTGGTTCTGCTTCTTTAAGGTTTGAGCCGATACAACCTGACATATCGGCATACAAATTAGAAATAAAAATACTATCTTTTTCATAATTTGAGATTTTTCTGCAAAAATAATAATAAAAAATAGAATGAAAATCACATGATAATCGTTATTCTTTTAACTTTTTTTAATCGACAAGAATTTGTAATATAGATAAGTAATGTACATTTGTACAAAAATTACACATTCATATGAAACTTAATCACGTTGCACTATGGGTAGACGATATCGAATCGGTTCGTCTTTTTTATATGAAATATTTCGGTGCTTTATGTAATGACAGATATGTCAATGAATCTAAGAAATTTACTTCTTATTTTTTATCTTTTGATGAGGGAACAGCTTGTCTTGAATTAATGAATCGTCCTGATATTTTAGATATGCCTTTCAACCGAGGCCAAGTGAAAGGTTTGGCCCATTTGTCTATATCGGTAGGTAGTCGAGAAGCTGTCGACGAGCTTACCCGACGTTTGCAAACCGATGGATATACGGTTATAGGACAACCTCGGCTTACCGGTGATGGATTTTATGAGAGTACTATACTCGACCCGGAAGGTAACAATGTTGAAATTACCGAATAATGAATTAGTAAATCCCAATCAACTGATAAAAATTTCGGGTATCACAGACTGTGTGTCGGGAATAGAATATTTTTCTAACAGATGAAAGCAGTGTCGTTGAGAACGGAGCTTTGCTTCCCGACTTTGAACATAGTGATTTTCTAAATTTTCGTCTATATAGCAAGCCTTGACATTATCTTGCAGTTGAAGAGATATAATTGATAATATTTCATTTTTTATGCTTTGGTCGAATATGGGAACAGCAGTCTCAATGCGTCTGTTCAAGTTCCGTCGCATCCAATCTGCCGAAGAAAGGTATATATCCTCATGTCCACCAGCGTAAAAATACCAAATACGCGCATGTTCCAAATAAGAATCTATTATGCGAATCATACGGATATTGCGACTGTAAGGTTGGTTGGGAACTAAACAATTAATACCTCTTACGATCAAATCTATATGTACACCCGCTTCGCTGGCATCATAAAGAGCATTTATCATATTCGTATCATGCAGCCCATTCATTTTTAATATAATATGGGCTTTCCGACCTTGACGAGCCTCTTCGATCTCAAAATTTATTTTCCGTTTCAACACATCAACCATGTTGAATTGAGCGACCAATAAAGTTTGGAAATATCGGTCATTTGACGAGCCGTCTAAAATGGAAAATAATTTATCCAATTCGCTGGTAATTTCCCTATTTACAGTGAACAGGCCCATATCCGAATAAATTCGAGCCGTATTTTCATTAAAATTCCCTGTACTTAAAAAAGCATAAGCTTGTGGCTGATTTTTGTGAAGTGTAGAACATTTGATTAATAATGCTTTTGCATGCACTTTTAATCCGGGAGTACTATACACCACGCGGATACCAGATTTTCGCATCAGTTCGGAAGTTATGATATTGTTTTCCTCGTCGAACCGTGCCTTTATCTCTACATATACAGTTACTTGTTTTCCCTTCTGTGCTGCATAAAGTAAACGATCTATGATTTCGGAATTTTCAGCGACACGGTATTGGGTGAGTTTTATGTCGGTAACGTTAGGATTATCGGCAGCCTCGGTAAGAAAACGGGTTAAATAACTAAACGACTGATATGGAAAATGAATTAGAAAATCCCGTTGCCGAATAACTTCGAACATGGTTGGTGCTCTGTCGAATGCCGGTATCTGCATAGGCGAGGGGAGTACTTCGCTTAATTCTTTTCCGGTTAGATTCGGTAACTTCGATAAGTCTTCCAAATTAAGGTATCTCCCTGATCGAATACACTGCCCGTGAGGAATATCATAGGCATCACAAATGTATTGCAGCATATCTAAGGGCATGCAGCCATCGTAAACCAGTCGATTGGCATTCCCTATTTTTCTCTTTTTTACGCGCTTGCGTACCGCATCAACGATGTTCGCTACCTCTTTGGCTTCTATGGAAAAATCTGCATCGCGAGAGACTCTTATCGCATAGTGAGAATCGATAATAAATCCGGGAAATACGACGTCTAAATTTAAGGCGATCATATCGTCAATAAACATCAGATAATTTTTGCCATCGTGAGGTGTGAGATTTATGAAACGAGGTACTTTACTAAATGGTATCTTTATTTGGGCATAAAACGGTTGTCTATCGGGATCTCCTTTCTTGTACATTTTTATGGCCAAATAAAGTCGATTATCTCGTAAAAAAGAGACAATATCATTTTTTAGTATCAAGACCGGTTGTAGAAAGGGAAATACCTCTTCTTTAAAGAAATTACGAATCTCTTCTCGATGACAATTTTCTATTTGTTCGTTGTGATACAACACCATTCCTTCTTTTTCAAGTTCAGGTATAATCTCGTTGAAAAAGAACTTATTGAAAATATCTACTTGTCGATTTACTTCTTGATTGATTGCGCTCAGTGTATTTTCTGCCTGTCGTTTATCCTCAGTACTTTGTAGCGGATCAGATAGTATTTGGTGATATTCCGATACTCTCACTCTATAAAATTCTTCTTGATTGGATTGATAGATAGACAAAAATTTTATTCGGTCAAATAACGGAACCGCATGATCCATAGCTTCCATTAATACTCTGTAATTAAAAGAAAGCCAACTTATATCGCGTTTAAAATATTTTCGAACATTTTCCATAGTGGTTTATGTTGATTAAGTAACGGTAAATATACAAATAATGTACGTTTGTACAAATTTTTTTCTAAATTTGCACATAGGCTATTAATGGTACAAACAAACTTCTCTCAATAAAAAAATAATGGAGAATGGATCATAAATCTTTTTTGATACAATTACAATCCCGATTGGGCAAAGATAAAGGAGAAATCGACAGCTACATGTCTGCATTTCTTCAAATTTTGAAGGAACGTTGTTCTCAGATGGACACTGTGGCAATACAAGGATTCGGGTTATTCGAGCCCAAAAAGAAATTAGAACGAGTAGTCGTGAATCCGTCAACCGGTAAGCGTATGCTTGTCCCTCCCAAGATGATTTTGTCATTTAAACCGGGGAGTGCTATTAAAACTAAACTTAAAATGTTGTCTTCCAAATGAACGAAAAAATATCTTTTCCCGATTTGGTTGGATTGCTTTCTTCAAAGATGAATATCACGAAGAAAGAAGCTGAAACTTTTTTGAAAGAATTTTTTACTGTTTCAACAGAAGTCATAACTTCCGGTGAAGAGTTGAGAATAAACGGGTTAGGCTTATTTAAACCTATATGGGTAGAAGCCCGAGGAAGTATCAATGTTCAAACCGGAGAACCTGTGGAGATACCGGGGCACTATAAACTGTCTTTTATCCCTGATAAAGTATTGCGTGAAGCTGTTAATGCCCCATTTTCCAGCTTTTCTGTCGAAGTCCTCAATGATCATGTGCCGATTGAGGATATGACGGCCGTTCCAAGTCAAGATATAGATGAAAATAACGACATTTGTAATACCGAAAATGTAGAACTACAAGATTCAAAAGAAATTCGAGAAAAAGAAGAGGAAGATGAACCCATAGAACCTGCTCATGAATATATTCAGGAAGATAAATCAGCCGATGAAGAATCTTCTGAATCTACTGTATCATTACAATTTCAAGAGGAAGTTATTCAACCCGAATCAGAGACGAAAGTAGAAGAAAAAGAGGAAGATTGTTATGAAGATTATTTGCGGAAATCGGCTTCTCGAAAATCATTCTGGTGGGGGGTACTGTCCACATTCGGCATTATTATAATATGCTTGGCCGGAGGTATATTTTTTATGGGAAATGATAGCCCTTATGTTGTGAAAATCGGAGAATATACTCTGTCTTTGGGAAAGCAGTCGATCGATTCGCGACCCATGAACAACAATCCCGAATTGGTTGTTCTACCGGAAAATAAAGATACACTTTCAGAAATGGAAAAGGATTCTGTCCTTAAAGATTCGGTAATCTCGGCTTCTCCCCTCGCAGCGCCTGAGGTCAAGCCGGTTATAGAAACTATTCGATCAGGAATATTTCTGACGACATTGGCTCGAAAATATTTTGGGCATAAGGCATTTTGGGTGTACATTTATGAAGAAAACAAGGACGTGATTAAAAATCCTAATCAGGTTCCGATTGGGACTCGTTTAACCATTCCAAGTGCATCGAAATATGATATTGATGCAAACAATAGGACTTCTGTCGAGAAAGCTAAGGCATTAGCCGCGAAAATACAGAGTCGTTATGAATAAATACCAACCGAGTCGTTAGCTGAATAAGTTAGCGACTTAGTCTTTTTTAAGTGAATAGTTAGCCATTTTTAACGCGATTGGGTATATATAGAACCAGTGTATGGCTAATTTTGCGACAGAGAAAGTCAAAAAACGTATAAATTAAAAATATAAAAAGATAAAACGTATGAGTGAAACAGTAGATATTCGGGAGTTGAACGATCTGATCGCCAGTAAAAGTTCGTTTGTGAATATGATAACACAAGGCATGGATCAAGTTATTGTCGGTCAAAAACATTTGGTGGATTCACTGATGATAGGATTGTTATCCAACGGACATATCTTGCTTGAAGGTGTACCGGGGTTAGCAAAAACTTTGGCTATAAAAACATTGGCTTCTCTCATTGATGCAAAATATAGCCGCATACAATTCACGCCCGATTTACTGCCTGCCGATGTCATGGGTACGATGATATATAGTCAGGCAAAAGAACAATTTCAAATCAAGAAAGGTCCTATTTTCGCCAATTTTGTTTTGGCAGATGAAATTAACCGGGCTCCGGCAAAAGTACAAAGTGCGCTATTAGAGGCCATGCAGGAACGTCAGGTTACCATTGGTGAGCAGACGTTTAAATTAGACGATCCGTTTTTGGTTATGGCTACTCAGAACCCGATAGAGCAAGAAGGTACATATCCGTTACCAGAGGCACAGGTGGACCGTTTTATGCTTAAAGTAATCATCGGATATCCTAAAAAAGAAGAAGAGAAACTCATTATACGTCAGAATATAAGCGGACGAAAAATAGATATTAAACCCGTTCTGCAACCGTCTGAGATTATTGAAGCGAGAGAGATTGTCCAAAAAGTTTATATAGATGAAAAAATAGAACGGTATATTGTCGATATCGTATTTGCAACACGTTTCCCCCAAGATTATGGTTTGGGAGAGCTGAAAGAAATGATATCATTCGGAGCCTCTCCTCGTGCATCTATTAGTCTGGCCTTAGCAGCCCGGGCTTATGCATTTTTAAAACAACGGGGCTATGTTATTCCCGAAGATGTGCGAGCCGTTTGTCACGATGTATTGCGTCATCGTATCGGGTTGAGCTACGAAGCCGAGGCCAACAATATGACCGCAGAAGAAATTATTAGTGAAATACTCAACAAGGTAGAAGTTCCCTAAACGATGTTCGGGATATAATTTATGGAAACCAGTGAGCTGTTGAAAAAAGTTCGTCATATCGAGATAAAGACGAGAGGTCTTTCCCGTAATATATTTGCGGGGCAATACCATTCGGCTTTTAAAGGTCGGGGTATGGCGTTCTCCGAGGTCCGAGAATATCAGTATGGCGATGACGTAAGAGATATAGACTGGAACGTGACGGCACGTTACAATAAACCTTACGTGAAAGTATTTGAAGAAGAAAGGGAATTGACAGTCATGCTTTTGGTCGATGTCTCTGCCAGTAGAAATTTTGGAGCGGTAGGAGAGGCCAAACGTGAGATGATGGCCGAAGTCGCTGCAACTATTGCATTCTCGGCTATACAAAACAACGATAAGATAGGTATGATATTTTTTTCCGATAAGATAGAAAAATTCATACCCCCCAAAAAGGGCCGCAAGCATATTTTGTATATCATACGAGAACTTATAGACTTCCAACCCGAGAGTACAGGAACCAATATAAGTTTGGCTCTGGAATATATGACAAACGCGATCAAGAAACGATGCACGACATTTTTGATTTCTGATTTCGTAGACGGGAACGATTATAAAAATGCTTTATCGATAGCTAACCGTCGTCACGATTTGGTGGCAATACAAGTATATGACCGACGTGAAACTCAATTACCCGATGTAGGATTGATTAAACTCCAAGATTCCGAGCGAGGGTGTGAGCAGTGGGTAGATTCGTCTTCGGCAAACGTGCGAAACCGATATGCCGCTTGGTGGAATTCGAGACAAGAAAGAATGCTTTCGACTTTACGTAAAAGTAGAGTCGATTTAGCGACTATCGCAACAAACGATGATTTTGTCGTAGCCCTTATGACTCTCTTCAAGCGAAGAGGGTAGATTAAAAATCTATGTATATATGAAAAGAAGGTATATAATATTACAGTTGTTAGGTCTTTGTTCTGTATTGCCGGTATTTATGGCAACTGTATCTGCCCAGAATAATATAGTCGTGCGAGCCCAAATGGATTCTGCCGCTATTATGATGGGAGATCAAACTACGGTGCGATTAGAGGTTTCTCAGGATAAAGATAAATTTGTGAGGTTACCCATTATTCAAGATACGCTTGTTACAGGTGTAGAAGTGTTGAAGGTGTCCAAACCCGATACGATCGATTTGAAAAACAATCGGATACAAATAAATAATGAAGTTCTTGTCACCTCGTTCGATTCGGGACTTTATTATCTACCTCCGTTCAAATATGTCATAGAAGACGATACTTTCGAGACTCAGGCGTTGAGTCTCAAAGTAGTACCGGTTCCGGTTGATACAACTCATGCAGAGTTCGATATAAAAGGAGTAGATGCACCACCTTTCGTATTGATGGATTACATTCCGTCGTGGGTAATATATTTATTGGTCGCTTTAATCGTCATAGCGGCAGGAATATATGCATATTGGCGTTGGGGCCGGCGGAAAAAAGGCGAAGAAACTATCGATGAAAAAATGTTGGTTCCGCCTTATGACCGGGCAATACAAGCTTTACACGAATTAAAGGACTCTAAACTTTGGCAACAAGGTCAGGAGAAGGCCTATTATACGACTTTAACGGAGATTCTTAGAGAGTATATCGACGAACGATTTCATATCAATGCAATGGAAATGACTTCTTCTCAAATTATTGAAACATTGCATCGTAACGAAGAGACAAAAGCTGTCAATCGGCAATTACGAGATATTCTTGAAATGGCCGATTTCGTGAAGTTCGCAAAAATGAGACCTCTGCCGGACGACAATGAGCAGGTAATGCGTTATGCCGAGACTTTTGTTGAAGAGACTAAACCGGAAGAAAAGGCTCCTGAATCCGAGAATCAGACTTCCGAAAAAACGGAATGAAAAGAGATGTTGAACGAAGGTTGATAACAGCCTTTAAAATAATTTGAAAATGGTATTTGCGAATCCTTTATATTTACTTCTGTTGTTATTGATTATACCGGTAATAGCATGGTATATTCTTAAACAGAAGCGTATGCAGGCTGCACTACAAGTCTCTACGACACAGCCATTCGATAAAATGCCGCGTACATACAAAATTTACCTGCGACATTTCAATTTTGTTTTGCGCGTTTTGGCAGTGGTTCTTTTGATTATTGCATTAGCTCGTCCCCAATCTACCGATAGCTGGCAAAATTCCTCTACCGAAGGAGTGGATATAGTGCTTGCCCTTGACATTTCTGGAAGTATGTTAGCCCGCGATTTCAAACCGGATAGAGTAGAGGCGGCAAAAGATGTAGCTGCACAGTTTGTTTCCGGGAGAGAGCACGACAATATAGGCTTGGTGATCTTCGCTGGGGAAAGTTTTACCATGTGTCCGATGACAACAGATCATGCCGTCCTTCTTAATTTAATGAAAGATGTTCATTGCGGTATGGTCGACGATGGAACCGCAATCGGTGATGGTTTGGCAACCGCTATTAACAGAATAAAAGACGGACCAGCCAAATCGAAGACAATCATACTGCTGACCGATGGTACGAACAATGCCGGTGACATTGCGCCGGCGACTGCGGCACAAATAGCGAAGTCGTTTGGAATCCACGTTTATACGATAGGGGTGGGAACAAAAGGATTAGCATCTACACCGGTTCAGACACCGTATGGCATTACATATCAGAATATGCCGGTCGAAATGGACGAGGAAGCCTTGAAGCAAATTGCAGAGACAGCAGACGGAAAATATTTCAGGGCAACGAACAAAAACGTCCTCAAAGGTATTTTTGAGGAAATAGATAAATTGGAGAAAACGAAGCTAACAGTTAAAGAATTCAGTGTAAAAGAGGAAGAATACACTATTTGGGCATTAATGGCTCTCTTATGCTTAGGTTTGGAAATTGTTCTTCGTCATACGTTATTGAAAAATATTCCTTAAACAGAAGTTGATTATGTTTCGATTTGCACAACCTGAATACCTATATTTATTGATCATTGTTCCTATATTGTGGGGACTGTTTATCTATGGGCGTTATCGGTCTCGACGTAATTTGGCCAAGTACGGCAATCCGTCGGTGCTGGCTCCTTTGATGACCGATGTCTCAAAATATAAACCGTGGATTAAATTTATTATTCAACAATTGGCGTTTATTGTCATTGTATTTATGTTGGCGCGGCCCCAGTTCGGTTCTAAACTCGAAACCGTAAAGAAACAAGGCGTCGAAATTATGATAGCGCTAGACGTCTCCAATTCGATGATGGCGAAGGATATAGCGCCTAATCGATTGGAAAAAGCAAAGATGATGTTGTCAAAACTCGTAGATGAATTGGACAACGACAAGATAGGTCTTATTGTTTTTGCAGGAGATGCTTATACTCAGTTACCGATTACATCGGATTTTGTGTCGGCTAAAATGTTTTTGAATACCATTAATCCTAATATGGTTCCGACACAAGGTACAGCTATTGGTCGGGCTATTTCTACTGCGATGAATTCATTTACACCCAATGAAGGGGTAGATAAAGCAATCATTGTCATAACCGATGCAGAAAATCATGAAGACGATGCTGTTCAAATGGCAAAAGCTGCGGCCGAAAAAAATATTAAAGTAGATGTAATCGGTATCGGGTCGTTGGAAGGTGTTCCTATCCCGACCGGGAACAGTGAAAATAACTTTATTAAAGACAGAGATGGTAATGTAGTTATTTCGAAATTGAACGAGTCTCTCGGCCAAGAAATAGCAAAGGCAGGAACTGGTATTTATGTTCGAGCCGATAATACCAATAGTGCATTGAGAGCCTTGACCTCAGAAGTAAAGAAAATGAAAAAAGCCGATATTGAGAGTAAGGTCTATTCGCAATATGATGAACAATTTCAGGGGCTGGCGTGGATAGCATTGTTATTATTAATAGTAGATGTGTTTATTGTAGACAGAAAGAACAGTTGGTTAAAAAAGATAACCTTCTTTTCATAAATATGTTGAGATATGAAATCTATCAGATATATAATGTATTTTGTGTTGATGAGCATGACAATGAGTTTGCTCGCACAAGAGAATGCACAGGCTGTTGCGCAAGGTGAAAATAAAATAGATGAAAAAGTCGAACGCAATACGATTAGAAAAGGGAACGGATTATTTAACGATAAAAAATATACCGAAGCTGAGATCGAATACCGTAAAGCTCTGGAAGCTAACCCTTCGTCGGAAATTGCAACATACAATTTAGGTGCGGCGCTTTACAAACAGCAGAAATGGAATGATTCTCGCAACGAATATAGAAAAATCGTACAAGCATCGTCCGATTCTTTACGAGCAGCACACGCTTGGCATAATCTTGGAAACATATCGTTCCAAGAAAAAAATTATGCTCAAAGTATAGAAGAATATAAAAATGCTCTCCGACGAAATCCGAAGGACGACGAGACGCGTTACAACCTCAGACTGGCACAATTGCTGTTAAAGAAACAACAACAAGAGCAACAAAATCAAGATAAAAACGACGACAAAGACCAGCAAGATAAGAACAAAGATCAACAAAAAGACCAAAAGCAAGATCAACAAGAGCAAAACAACAATCAAAATAACCAAGATAAAAATAAAGATCAACAAGAACAAAATAAACCACAGCAGCAACAACCACAACAATCTCAAATGTCGAAAGAGAATGCACAACAAATTCTCGATGCGATTCAACAGGACGAACGAGATACACAAGAAAAAGTCCAAAAAGCGCTGATGCAGCAACAAAAACGTAGAAAGACCGATAAAGAATGGTAGAATCATATAACATAGTTATATAAATAGTTATGAGAAGATATTTAATAATGTTTGGGGCTTTGGTCTGTATGGCAACTCTGTGGGCCGATAATGTGCGGTTTGCAGTAGATGGCCCCAGACAAGTGATACAAGGGCAACAATTCCAATTGGAATATACTTTGTATAATGCATCAGGTAAAGATTTGAGGTTACCTGAATTTTCTGGCTGTAAAGTATTATATCAAGGAACGAGCTCAGGCACGAGTGTATCTGTTGTAAACGGTAATGTCGATAGACAAACAACAGAAACACATGTAATTACTTTGAGAGCGGAAAAAGAAGGTAGCTACACTTTTGCACCGGCTACAATCTCGGCCGATGGGCGTACTTTTTCTACCAATACATGGAAGTTAACGATACTTCCTCCCGATAAAACATCGTCCTCGGCAGGCGGTGCTTCGAGACAGTCAATGGGAGAAGATGCTGGAAATACGGAATTATTTATTCGAACCGTACTTTCGAAGACAAAAGTATATGAACAAGAAGCATTGCTGGCAACGATAAAATTATACACTCGGGCATCGGGTGTACAAGCAGAGAATTATAGCTTCCCTTCATTCGAAGGATTTGTGGTACAAGATATAGACTTACCTCAAAACACGTCGTTCGAATTGGAAAATTACAATGGGGTGAACTATAAAATGGCGATTTTGAAACAATGCCTTTTGTTCCCTCAACGTACCGGGAAAATAACTATAAATCCGGGAAAATTCGAATTTCAAGTAGAAACATACCAACTCGTTAATGGACCGTTCGGCCCGATGAGAGTTCCACAAGGGGTAAGTCGATCTGTTAGTTCGAATGCTGCTTCTGTCGAAGTAATGCCTCTACCAGCGGGTAAACCGGTCTCATTTATGGGAGGAGTAGGTAATTTTACATTGAGTAGCTCGATTAGTTCTACACATGTGAAAGCAAATGAAGCAATAACTTTAAAATTGATATTCAAGGGTTCGGGAAATTTGAAATATATGAAAAATCCCGATTTGAAATTACCCAACGATTTCGATACTTACGACCCCAAAGTAGATGTTTCGGTAAAAGCTACGACAGGAGGAGTTAGTGGTACTCGGACGGTAGAATATACTACGATTCCTCGTTTTGCGGGTAAATTCAAAATACCGGCAGTAGAGTTCTCCTATTTCGATACAAAATCCAAACAATATAAAACTTTACATACAGAAGAGTACGAGATTACAGTCGAAAAAGGTGCTTCTGGTGAAGGTGGAAAAACCGTTTCTAATTTTTCCAACAAAGAAGATTTAAAATTACTGAACCGAGACATTCACTACATTAAATTAAACAAGATGAACTTGGTGCAGACTCCTTCGATATATGTAGATAATTGGAAATATTGGTTATGGTATATTTTACCGTCATTAGCTTTTTGTATTTTTGTACTTATAAATCGCAAACAAGCAAAAGCGAATGCCAATGTCGCTCTGATGAAAAACAAAAAGGCCAATAAGGTCGCATTGAAGCGATTGAAAGTTGCAGGGAAATATCTGAAAAATCATGACAAAGAACATTTTTACGACGAAGTACTCAAAGCCATATGGGGATATTTGAGCGATAAACTCAGCCTGCCGCTTTCTGAACTTACTAAGGACAATGTTGCAACTGAGCTGGAAAAATATGGGGCAGGAGAAGATCTAATATCTACGTTTAATGATATCCTGAGTCGATGTGAGTTCGCTCAATATGCACCGGCACAGTCAAATGAAACTATGGAGGAGTTATATTCACAAACTCTCGATGCTATAAGCAGAATGGAAAATACAGTAAAAAAGTAAAATAGGGAAAAATGAAAAAGATATATATTTATTTACTTTTTGTAGTTATAGGAATATCGCCTATATATAGCCAGACAACTTTGACACAAGCCAATGAAGCTTATGGGCAGGAAGATTACATTAAGGCAATAGAATTATATGAGCAGACATTAAGAGAACAAGGCGTATCGTCCGATTTATATTATAATTTAGGCAATGCTTACTATAAACACAATGAGTTTGCGAAAGCAATACTAAATTACGAACGAGCTCTATTACTGAATCCCGGTAATGAAGATGCCCGTTTTAACTTAGAGATGGCCAATACCCACATCGTTGATAAAATCGATCCGGTAGGTAAGTTCTTTCTTTCCGTATGGATAGATTCATTACGCAATTTTTTGTCATCGAATACATGGGCTGTCATAGGAATAGTTTCATTTCTATTGTTTATCGGAGGTTTGTATTTATATCTGTTCTCCAAATCTGTCAAAGCAAAGAAATTCGGTTTTTTTGGAGGAATTATACTTTTCTTGATTGCTGTTCTTGCCAATTGGTTTGCATGGGGATTGAATAGTAAGTTAAAAGCCCGCAGTGAAGCCATCGTATTTGCTGCGACTGTTCCGGTAAAAAGTTCTCCGGCAGAAAGTGGAACAGACCTCTTTATTTTACATGAAGGGACTAAGGTCTCTATATTAAGTAAATTGGGAGACTGGTCCGAGGTCAAGATAAGTGACGGAAATCGCGGGTGGTTACCCTCTTCGTCAATAGAAATTATCTAATTCTATGTCGATACTCCAACAATTAATAGAATGGGATAAAGAATTATTACTATTTTTAAATAGTATGCATACCCCGTTTGGAGATAAATTCATGTGGGTATATACAGGAAAATACACATGGATACCTTTGATATTATCTCTTCTATTTGTCCTATTCAGAAAAAATTGGAAAGAAGCTCTATTGGTCTGTGTAGCTCTCGCAATAACCATTACATGCTGCGACCAGTTCGCCTCTACTTTGTGTAAACCTTACTTCGCCAGATTGAGACCAGCCCGTGATCCTGAATTATCCGAATTTGTGCAAATAGTAAATGGTTATAGAGGCGGACGTTATGGATTCATATCCAGCCATGCTGCGAATAGTTTCGGAGCAGTGGTTCTGTTATCCATGATTTTTCGGAATAAATTTTTTGCATTCACATCGCTCCTTTGGGCTATCGTAAATTGCTATTCACGCATATATTTAGGCGTTCATTATCCGGGTGATATCTTAGCGGGGATAATTTCGGGAACAATTATTGCTGTCATAATTTGTATTGTATTAAATGGATTCCGAAGTTTTTTGTTAAATAAAAAATTCTTGAACAATAGGGAATCGCCATACATAAAAGATCCCGATATACGAATAACGACGGGAGTAATCTATTTAAGTGTACTCTGCATAGCTGTTTATGCCTTGATTGCAACATATTCTTGATGCTTCATAAAATTTTACTCACAAAATTTGGATATAAAGAAAATAGAGCATAAATTTATTGCGTATTCAATTGAGTACAATTAACCAAATAATTAACCATAAAAACATTACCCTTATGACTAAGACAATCACATTTAACGAACTTCGTCGCATCAAAGACAGTTTGCCAGATGGTTCAATGCATAGAATAGCAGATGAGTTGAATGTTACCACACAGACCGTACGTAACTATTTCGGAGGCAGTAATTATTCATTTGGGAAAAATTGCGGCCTTCACATAGAACCGGGGCCCGACGGGGGAATCGTAGTCCTTGATAATACGCAAATATACGATATGGCAATTCGTATTCTTGAAGAAGAAAATAAAAAATAAAAGGGATAAATTGACAATGAAAAAAGACAGGTTGATAACGTTGGCGATTCATACTTATCCAAAGGCTCTTATTTTAAAGGGCGTTTTGGAAAGTCAAGGAATAGCTGTCGTAATTCAGAATGTCAATTTATTAAAACCAGTTATATCTCCGGGGGTGCGAGTGCGAATTCATGAGAAAGATTTGCCTCACGCCCTCGAGATTTTAGAAACCGATCCAGTGTTTGGAAAATCAGAAATTTCTGACAAACCACAGAAAAATAGGATTCTTATACCTATCGATTTCTCTGATTATTCTTTACAGGCATGTCGATTAGGTTTTGATTTTGCGGCTACCCATCAAGCAGAAGTTGTATTACTACATACTTTTTTATCTCCTTTCTCCACAGGGTCACTCTCCTTGACAGAGACAATCTCCTATGAATTAAAAGAGAGTGAAGAACATAAACTATTATTCGCAAAGGCCAATCGGGAGATGGCAAACTTTTGCGAAAAATTGCAGCGATTGATGACAGATGGAGATTTTCCTTTTGCACCATTCATTTATAGGGTGTGTGAAGGTGTCCCTGAAGATACGATAATCTTAATGGCTAAGGAGTTGAATCCATCGCTCATAGTCATGGGTTCAAGGGGAAAAACTCGTAAAGAGATCGATCTAATAGGGAGTGTCACGGCAGAAGTAGTAGATTCCGGTAATTTCCCGGTGTTCGCTGTCCCAGAAGGATTTACTCATACTTGTATGAACGAAATAAAAAACATTGCTTTTTTTACTAATTTCGATCAACAGGATTTAATCTCTCTGGACACGTTCATGCGTTTATTCGAAAACTATTCGTTTGGTATAATGTTTTTACACTTAACGGAAAAAAGCGATGCATGGACAGAAATTAAATTAGCTGGTATTCGAGACTACTGTCAATCTCATTATCCGGGAAGAGAAATAGATTATAAGATTATCGGTGAGGAAAATTTTTTAGATAACGTAGAAAAACTTTTTCATGAATCGGCCATAGATGTTATGGTTGTTCCCAATCGTAAACGAAATATATTTGCACGTCTTTTCAATCCGAGTATCGCTCACAAAATGTTATTTCACACCGACACTCCATTAATAGCCATTCCTTCTTGAATAAATTTTCGACAATGACACCTGTTCTTTCTAAGTGAAAAGAGGAGGAATCTTTGTCAGTAATTATTTCGACGCCACAATTCTCAGGTGACGTTTTGTCAGATTTTAAGCAAATAAATCTTTTGGCATAGATTTGGATATATATATAATGTTCTCACGAAAGCGAGAACATTATATATAAAACGAAACATTAACTAAAATAAAAAACGATGAAGATTAAACCATTAGCAGACAGAGTATTGGTACTTCCAGCTCCCGCAGAAGAAAAAACAATCGGTGGTATTATTATCCCCGATTCGGCAAAGGAAAAACCCCTCAAAGGTAAAGTGATCGCCATTGGTAATGGTACGAAGGACGAAGAAATGGTGGTAAAACCCGACGATACTGTTTTATATGGCAAATATGCAGGTACCGAAATCGAGTTAGATGGTGAGAAATATCTGATCATGAAACAATCCGATATTTTAGCTATTCTTTAATGTGTTTAATGTTTAACTTTATTAGGTAAAAAACTATGGCAAAAGAAATTAAATTCAATATTCAAGCTCGTGAAGAATTGAAAAAAGGAGTCGATGAATTGGCAGATGCCGTTAAAGTCACTCTCGGTCCTAAGGGACGTAATGTAATTATTGAGAAAAAGTTTGGTGCTCCTCATATTACAAAAGATGGTGTGACAGTTGCCAAAGAAATAGAATTAGAAGACCCATTTCAAAACATGGGTGCTCAATTGGTAAAAGAAGTTGCCTCTAAAACAGGCGATGATGCCGGTGACGGAACAACGACAGCAACAGTATTGGCACAAGCCATCGTAAACGTAGGACTTAAAAACGTAGCTGCCGGAGCCAACCCCATGGATTTGAAGCGAGGCATCGACAAAGCCGTAGCCAAAGTGGTAGAAGGTATCAAGGCTCAGGCTCAGGAAGTGGGCGACGATTTTGAGAAAATCGAATCGGTTGCTCGTATCTCGGCCAATAACGATAGCGAGATTGGTCAGCTCATTGCCGAGGCTATGAAGAAAGTGAAGAAAGAAGGTGTTATCACGGTAGAAGAGGCCAAAGGTACCGATACGACTGTCGATATTGTAGAAGGTATGCAGTTCGACCGAGGATATATTTCTCCTTACTTCGTTACGAATACCGAGAAAATGGAGTGCGAAATGGATACTCCGTATATTTTGATCTACGACAAAAAGATTTCTGCCTTGAAAGATATGCTTCCCGTTCTTGAAGCTACGGCACAAACTGGTCGTCCTTTACTGATTATAGCAGAAGATGTTGATAGTGAGGCTTTGGCAACTTTGGTTGTAAACCGTTTGCGCGGGTCTCTCAAAATCTGTGCTGTAAAAGCTCCCGGATTCGGGGATCGTCGTAAAGAAATGCTCGAAGACATAGCTGTTTTGACAGGTGGTGTAGTTATTTCTGAAGAAAAAGGATTGAAATTGGAATCGACGACAATCGAAATGTTAGGTCGTGCTGAAAAGATTACGGTAAACAAAGAGAATACCACGATTGTCAACGGTATGGGAAGCAAAGATTCCATCGCTGCACGCGTTGCCCAAATCAAAGCCCAAATAGAAACGACAACCTCCGATTATGATCGTGAGAAACTGCAAGAACGTTTAGCCAAATTAGCCGGTGGAGTCGCAGTTCTCTATATTGGAGCCGCTTCCGAAGTCGAAATGAAAGAGAAAAAAGACCGTGTAGACGATGCGTTAAGCGCTACAAGAGCAGCTATTGCCGAGGGCATCGTTCCGGGTGGAGGTGTTGCATACATTCGTTGTATCCCCGCATTAGATGGTTTAAAGGGAGCAAATGAAGATGAAACGACAGGTATTGAAATTGTAAAAAGAGCCATAGAAGAACCTCTTCGCCAAATTACCGCTAACGCCGGAGTGGAAGGGGCTGTTGTTGTTCAAAAGGTTAAAGACGGAGAAGGAGATTTTGGATACAACGCCCGTACAGATACCTATGAAAATTTCTTTGCAGCAGGCGTTATTGACCCGGCTAAGGTAACTCGTGTAGCTCTGGAAAATGCAGCCTCTATCGCAGGCATGTTCTTGACAACAGAATGTGTGATTGCCGATAAGAAAGAGGAAAATCCTGCACCCGCTATGCCGGCTCCCGGAATGGGCGGCATGGGTGGAATGATGTAATTCCTCGATTTCCTGACAAATAATAAGAAAGGGAATATCTGAAAAGATACTCCCTTTCTTATTATTTATAAAGCATATTCGATATTTATTGTATTTTTGTGATGTGAAAGTCATATATATCGTTTTAGGAAGTATCTCTCTCTGTTTAGGAGTTATGGGGATTTTTCTACCTTTATTACCTACAACACCATTTCTTTTGTTATCTAGTATTTTATGGTTTCGTGGTTCCCCGCGACTATATAAGTGGCTATTGAATCATAAACAGTTGGGGCCATACATTCGAAATTTCATGGAAAACAAAGCTATCCCTCTACGAGTAAAGGTTATCTCCGTTTCATTAGTTTGGCTGACTTTGCTGTATTGTTCATTTTTCATGACTGGAAATATATGGTTAGCAACTCTTTTTATAGTTTTAGCGATAGGCATAACTTGGCATATTCTTTCATATAAAACATTGAGTAAATAAAAAATAGGGTATCTTTATTGGACACCCTATTTTTATCTATCATCACTCTTTTATTTCTATTTATACTCGTCCCAACTTTTGATTTGTATATCATCGATACTCAAACTGCAAAATGCCTGAATAAATGCCGATGCCAACCGGGCATTCGTAATAAGCGGGATATTAAAGTCAATGGCGGCTCGGCGTATCTTATATCCGTTATCCAACTCTTTTTGAGTTAGATTCTTGGGAATATTGACTACCAAATCGATTTGTTTATTGTGCAACATTTCTAATGCCTGAGGCTCATGGTCACTTTCACTAGGCCAGTATACTTTCACCGCAGGAATGCCGTTATCGGTAAGGAATTGGTGAGTCCCTCCTGTTGCAAATAAATTATATCCCTTTTGATACAATAATTGCGCAGCTTCAAGCATATCGGCTTTCTGCTTTGTTGTTCCCGTTGAAAGTAAAATATTCTTTTGGGGTATTTGATATCCGACCGAAAGCATAGCCTTTAATACCGCTTCACTCGTATCGAGCCCTATACAACCGACCTCGCCGGTCGAAGCCATATCCACACCCAATACGGGGTCGGCCTTCTGCAACCGGGAGAACGAGAATTGAGATGCTTTAATCCCGACATAGTCTAAATCAAATTCGTTTTTATTCGGTTTTTCCACAGGAAGCCCCATCATTACTTTGGTAGCTAACTCGATAAAATTAATTTTCAATACTTTCGATACAAAAGGAAAGCTCCGAGAAGCTCTCAGGTTACACTCGATGACCTTGATATCGTTGTTTTTGGCTAAAAATTGAATATTGAAAGGCCCCGATATGTTAAGCGCCTGAGCAATCTGTCCGGCAACCTTCTTGATACGCCGCATAGTCTCGACATACAATTTTTGAGGTGGAAATTGTATGGTCGCATCACCAGAGTGAACACCGGCAAACTCAATATGCTCGGATATGGCATAAATCAGGACTTCACCATTACGGGCAACAGCGTCCATTTCTATTTCTTTGGCATTCTGAATAAATTCACTCACAACGACAGGGTGTTTTTTAGAAACATTAGCTGCCAGTTGTAGGAACTGCTCCAACTCCGTATTGTTCGAACAAACATTCATTGCCGCACCGGAAAGCACGTAAGAGGGGCGAACCAATACCGGATAACCGACTTCTTTCACGAAATCGTAAATATCTGACAACGAGGTTAGTTCTCGCCAACGGGGTTGGTCTATACCTAACGAGTCGAGCATAGAAGAGAACTTGTGACGGTCTTCTGCATTATCAATACTTTTGGCTGTCGTCCCCAATATATTAACATGCTGCTCGTCAAGGCGGGTAGCCAAATTGTTCGGTATTTGACCTCCGGTCGAAAGAATAACCCCATGAGGATTTTCCAATTCGAGAATATCCATTACCCGTTCAAAGGTCAATTCATCGAAATAGAGTCGGTCACACATATCGTAATCTGTCGAAACAGTCTCGGGATTGTAGTTTATCATTACACTCCGATAGCCCTCTTTACGTATTGTGTTCAACGCTTGGACTCCACACCAATCGAATTCCACCGAGGAACCTATACGGTAAGCGCCTGATCCCAATACGACAATAGATTTTTTGTCTCCGAGATATTTCACATCGTTGGCAATACCGCTATAAGTCAAATAAAGGTAATTGGTTTGAGCCGGATATTCGGCTGCCAACGTGTCGATCTGTTTTACAACAGGAACAATCCCCAATGATTTACGATATTCACGCACCCATTGCATATGGCAATCTTCCATTTTATCTTTCCAAATGGCTCGTGCTATTTGGAAATCGGAGAACCCTTGTATTTTCGCCCGACGTATCAATTCCGCCCCGGCCTTTTTATCGCTTTTGAATTGTGCGATCGATTCGTCGAGAGTTTCCAGCTCCTGAGCTGTACGAACAATGTTCATTAATTTTTGCAGGAACCAGCGATCTATTTTCGTTAATTCATGTATTTGATCGACGGTATACCCTGCACGCATGGCTTTGCTGATCACGAATATCCGCTTATCCGTCGGTTCATGCAATGCCTTGTCGATATCAGGAATAACCAAATCTTTATTTTCAACGAATCCATGCATTCCTTGACCAATCATACGGAGTCCTTTTTGAATGGCTTCCTCGAACGTTCTGCCGATAGCCATCACTTCTCCGACCGATTTCATACTTGATCCGAGCTCCCTGTCTACACCTTGAAATTTTCCCAAGTCCCAACGAGGAATTTTACATACGATATAATCAAGAGCTGGTTCAAAGAAAGCACTGGTCTCTTTGGTGACCGAGTTTTTCAAATCGAACAACCCGTATCCCAATCCCAATTTTGCTGCAACGAAAGCCAAAGGATATCCGGTAGCCTTAGAAGCCAAAGCCGACGAACGACTTAGCCGCGCATTCACTTCGATGACCCGATAGTCTTCCGATCTAGGATCGAACGCATATTGTACGTTGCATTCTCCGACAATACCGATATGGCGTATAATCCGTATGGCTAATTCGCGCAATTTATGATATTCGCTATTGGTTAATGTCTGAGAAGGCGCTACCACGATACTTTCGCCCGTATGAATCCCCAACGGGTCGAAATTTTCCATATTACATACTGTAATACAGTTGTCGTAACGATCTCGAACGACTTCATATTCTATTTCTTTCCAGCCTTTCAGCGATTTCTCCACCAGTATTTGTGGAGAAAAGGAAAGCGCTTTTTCCGCTTTTACACGCAATTCTTCCTCGTTATCGCAGAAACCGCTGCCTAATCCTCCTAATGCATAGGCCGCTCTGATAATAATAGGATAACCCAACTCGGAGGCGGCCTTCGCTGCATCTTCTATCGAATTGACAGCCTCGCTTTTAATGGTTTTAACATCAATCTCATCTAACTTTTTAACGAAAAGTTCCCGGTCTTCGGTATCCATAATCGCTTGAACCGGAGTTCCCAAAACTTGTACGTTATACTTTTCTAATATTCCAGATTGATAGAGTTGAACACCGCAGTTGAGAGCTGTTTGTCCCCCGAAAGCCAGAAGTATCCCTTCGGGTTTTTCTTTTTGAATGACACGTTCTACAAAATAGGGGGTAACCGGCAGAAAATAAATTTTATCTGCCACTCCTTCCGAAGTTTGTACCGTCGCAATATTGGGATTAATAAGAATAGTCGTGATACCCTCTTCTTTGAGCGCTTTCAATGCCTGTGACCCAGAATAGTCAAATTCACCCGCTTCACCTATTTTCAAGGCTCCGGAGCCCAACAATAATACTTTTTTGATTTTCTTTATTTCAGCTTGATTCATAAGGCTTTTTATTTCCGGATTACAACATATTTACAAACTCATCAAATAAAAACTCCGTGTCGGTTGGCCCGCTAGCCGCTTCCGGGTGGAATTGCGCCGAGAAATAAGGCTTCGATTTGTGCCGTATTCCTTCATTCGTGCCATCGTTCATATTGATAAACAACGGTTCCCAATCAGATCCAAGTGTCGAATTATCGACTGCAAAACCATGATTCTGAGAGGTGATAAAACACCTATTCGTCCCGACTTGCCGCACGGGTTGATTGTGACTTCGATGACCGTATTTAAGTTTATAGGTGCGAGCACCTCCGGCTTTCGATAAAAGCTGATTCCCCATGCATATTCCAAATATTGGTTTGGTCCCATTCATGGCTTTACGAATATGTTCTACCGTAACATCGCACATATCAGGATCCCCCGGGCCATTAGAGATAAACAGCCCATCATATTCAATCGTATTGAAATCATAGTTCCACGGCACTCGAATGACTGTAACATCTCTTTTGAGTAGGCAGCGAATAATATTGTGTTTTACGCCGCAATCTACCAATACTACTTTTTTATTACCGTTACCATATCGAATTACTTCCTTACAACTGACTTTGGCGACCAAATTAGTTAAATTAGGATCGACGAAATCAATATCTTCACCATCTTCGAAAACAATTTTCCCTTTCATGGAACCATGCTCTCTCAATAGTTTGGTTAACTCTCGAGTATCGATATCGTAAATTCCTACGATTTTTTCTTCTTTCAACCAATCGGCAAGGCTTTTATCAGCATTCCAATGACTGTATTCAAACGAGTAGTCCGATACGACCAACGCTTCGACATGGATTTTTTCCGATTCATAAAATCGAGACAATCCATTTTCCTCTTCACGACGAGGTACGCCATAATTCCCGATGAGCGGATAAGTAGTAACTAAAATTTGACCGGAGTAGGAGGGGTCTGTCAAACTTTCGGGATAACCCATCATAGCCGTATTAAAGACAACCTCGCCAGCAACAGGTTTTTCGTAGCCAAATGATTTCCCCTCGAATACGGTTCCATCATCAAGGATTAGAGAAGCCTTTCTTTTTGTTTGCATTACGATAGAATTATATTTTGTATTAGTAATTAGCTCGAATAAATATTGTGGATTTCTATCGTGAAAACCATGCAAAGGTAATGAAAAAATCCCTATTCTTCCGGTTTTATAAACATATTGTAAAAATAAATTTTTGTTATGCTATTATTCTGCAATAATATACAGATAGTTGTTTATATTATCGAAATATATTTATACAATATTTATATTTATATTTTATTATCATATTTATCAAAACGACTATTTTTGTCTCAAAATAACTACAATTAGTTCTTAAAAGCTAAATTGTAGTATCAAAAAGAATACTCTTATGAGATTCACAAAAATGCAGGGTGCAGGTAATGATTATATTTATCTGAATGGTTTCGAGAAATTACCGGCAGATTTAAGTGCATTATCTCGACGAATGAGTGACAGGCACTTCGGCATTGGAGCCGATGGGATAGTCGTTATTATGCCCTCAGATCATTGTGATTTTCGAATGAGAATGTTCAATGCAGATGGTACAGAAGCAGAAATGTGTGGAAACGCCTCTCGGTGTATAGGAAAATATGTCTATGACAAAGGACTGACTTCCAAAACCCTATTGACTCTTGAAACGCTGGCTGGAATTAAGCACCTGATTTTAGATGTAAAAAATGGAACCGTAAATAGGGTTTCTGTCGATATGGGAAATCCTATCCTATCTGCCCCGAAAATTCCTGTAAATACATCTTTGAGTGAAATTATATCTTATCCGTTAGAGATAGAGAATAATACATTCAATATAACTTGTGTTTCGATGGGAAACCCTCACACCGTCATTTTTCTCAATGAGATGGAGCGATACGACTTACATCATATAGGAGCGCTCATAGAACACCATGAACTGTTTCCTAAAAGAACCAATGTCGAGTTTGTAGAAATTTTATCTCCCGACCATTTAAAAATGAGAGTTTGGGAGCGTGGAACGGGCGAAACCCTCGCTTGTGGAACCGGAGCTTGTGCTTCGTTAGTCGCTGCTGTCCTAAATGGAAAGGCTAATAGAAAAGCTGTATTACACTTGTTAGGTGGAAATCTGGATATTGAGTGGAATGAAAAGAATGATAGAGTTTATATGACAGGAGAGGCCGTTACGGTTTTTGAAGGAGAATGGAACAATAATATATAGGAAAAATGGCATTAATCAATGAAAATTTCTTAAAGTTGCCCGAAAGCTATCTCTTCTCCGATATAAAAAAGAAGGTCGAAGCATTCAAGCATCTTCACCCCGACGCTAATATTATCAGTTTGGGCATAGGCGATGTAACGCGCCCGATTGCACCGGTTGTAATAGAAGCCCTGCATGCTGCCGTTGATGAAATGGGCGATTCGAAAACATTCAGGGGGTACGGACCGGAACAAGGGTACGACTTCTTACAGAAAAAAATTATTGAAAACGATTATATACATCGGGGAGTCGACTTAGCCCCCGACGAAATTTTTATTAGCGACGGAGCCAAAAGCGATATCGGAAACATCGGGGACATTCTGAGTATGCAAAATAGGGTGGCCGTAACCGATCCCGTTTATCCGGTATATATAGATACCAACGTGATGGGAGGTCGAGCCGGAAATATAGCGAAAGACGGACAGCACTGGGATAATATCATTTATATACCTTGCACATCTGAGAACAATTTTATTCCTGAACCTCCTTCGGTACGTCCCGACATTATATATCTGTGTTATCCCAATAATCCAACAGGAACCACGCTGTCAAAAAACGAATTGGAAAAATGGGTAAACTATGCTCTTGAAAATGAAACACTCATATTATTTGACTCTGCTTATGAAGCTTATATTCATGACGAGGGCATACCGCACAGCATCTATGAAGTAAAAGATGCCAAACGAGTGGCCATAGAATTTCGCAGCTTCTCAAAAACG
Organism: Barnesiella intestinihominis YIT 11860; assembly: GCF_000296465.1. Classification (NCBI taxonomy): domain Bacteria; kingdom Pseudomonadati; phylum Bacteroidota; class Bacteroidia; order Bacteroidales; family Barnesiellaceae; genus Barnesiella; species Barnesiella intestinihominis. Next base: position 738,242 of record NZ_JH815204.1, on the reverse strand, counting down.
GCCGGATTCACAGGCCTACGATGTGGATATACAGTTGTCCCGAAAGAATTAAAATTGTACGACACTTCTAAAAAGAAAGTAAATATCAACCGTTTATGGAATAGACGCCAAACTACGAAATTCAATGGGACATCGTATATCGTACAGCGGGCTGCCGAAGCGACTTACAGTCCGGTCGGTAAAATACAAATACAAGAATCTATCGACTATTATATGCGTAATGCCGGCCTTTTGAAAGATTGTCTTCAAAAGGCCGGATTACAGATTTATGGTGGAGATAATGCCCCATATATTTGGGTAAAGACTCCTAATGAATTATCTTCGTGGAAATTTTTCGATCGATTGCTTTATGAATGTCATATAGTAGGCACTCCCGGAGTGGGATTCGGCCCGTCGGGGGAGGGATATTTCCGATTAACGGCTTTTGGCAGATATGAAGATACGATAGAATCGATTTCACGAATTCAAAATTGGAAGTTGTAACGAAAAGAAAAATATCAAACCAATCTAATAAGTTCAATTATGTCAATGCTAAGATTTAAGGTAGCAAAGGAAGCATTCAGCCGGAAAGCAGTTCCCGTTAATGAACCCAAAGAACGGCCTTCTGAATATTTCGGGAAATATGTCTTCAACCGGGAAAAGATGTTTAAATACTTACCTAAAAAGACGTATGAAGCAGTTATAGAAGCGATAGACAACAGTACCCCATTGAGTAGAGAGGTGGCAGATAGTGTCGCTGCCGGTATGAGGAAATGGGCTCTTGAAATGGGGGCTACCCACTATACACATTGGTTTCACCCGCTTACAGATGGTACGGCTGAAAAGCACGACTCCTTTATTGAGCATGACGGGAAAGGCGGAGTAGTCGAGGAGTTCTCGGGAAAATTGTTAATTCAACAAGAACCCGATGCTTCGAGTTTTCCGAATGGCGGTATTCGCAATACTTTCGAAGCTCGGGGATATTCGGCATGGGATATATCTTCTCCTGCATTCATTCTCGATAAAACATTGTGTATTCCTACCATATTTATATCCTATACGGGGGAATCTCTCGATTATAAAACACCGCTATTAAAAGCATTGAATAGCGTAAACAAAGCGGCAACGGCCGTATGTGGATATTTCGATAAAAATGTAAAGCACGTCTATTCCTATTTGGGTTGGGAACAGGAATATTTTTTGGTAGATGAAAGTTTGTATGCGGCTCGTCCCGATTTGGTACTTACCGGCCGAACTCTCATGGGACACGAAAGTGCCAAAAATCAACAATTGGAAGATCACTATTTCGGGGCTATACCTTCACGAGTAGAAGCTTTCATGCAAGACCTCGAAATCGAGTGTCACATGTTGGGTATCCCGGTTAAAACCTGTCATAATGAAGTTGCGCCCAATCAATTTGAAGTTGCCCCTATTTTTGAAGAGACCAATTTGGCCAACGATCACAATTTGTTATTGATGTCGGTAATGAGAGAGGTTGCCCGTCGGCACAATTTCAGAGTCCTTCTCCACGAAAAACCATTCAAAGGAGTTAACGGATCGGGGAAACATAATAACTGGTCGTTGGGGACAGATACCGGCGTATTACTTTTTGCTCCGGGGAAAACCCAGAAAGAGAATTTACAATTTATCACATTTATAGTTAATGTGATGGCTGCCGTTTATAAATATAACGGATTATTGAAAGCAAGTATATCGTCTGCGACTAATGGACATCGTTTAGGGGCCAATGAAGCGCCACCGGCTATTATTTCCATTTTCATGGGAAAACAGATCAGCGAGGTTTTAGAAAAGTTGGCAGAAAGTACATCAGATGACGTTTTGAACATGAGCGGTAAGTTGGGATTAAAATTAGATGTCGCTCAAATACCTGAAATTCTAATGGATAACACCGACCGTAACAGAACTTCACCCTTTGCTTTCACAGGCAATCGTTTTGAATTCCGAGCCGTCGGCTCTTCGGCGAATTGCGCTTCGGCAATGATCGCATTAAATGCGGCGGTAGCCTATCAATTGCAAGACTTTAAGAAAAAAGTTGATGCTCTTATTGCCAACGGTAAAGAGAAAACCCAAGCCATACTTTCGGTTGTAAAAGATTTAATAACAGAAAGTAAAGATATTTGTTTCGATGGAAACGGATATAGCGAAGAGTGGAAGGAGGAAGCCAAGCGCCGAGGTTTGGATTGCGAGACCAGTGTCCCTTTAATTTTCGACAGCTATTTAAAAGACGATGTGGTGAAAATGTTTGAACAAACACATGTCTTTACGCAAGTCGAGCTACAAGCACGCAATGAAGTAAAATGGGAAATATATACAAAGAAAATACAGATAGAAGCCCGTGTATTAGGCGATTTGGCTATCAATCATATTGTTCCGGTGGCAACTCGTTACCAATCTCTTTTACTGGATAATGTATTCAAAATAAAGAGTCTCTTCCCGGCTGAAAAAAGCGAATTGATAGCCACTCAGGATATGGAGGTCATCGAGAAAATAGCATTCCATTTGCTGACTATAAAGGAAAAAGTACATGCGATGGTCGAGGCTCGTAAGGTTGCGAATAAAATTGAAAACGAACGAGAGAAAGCCATTGCCTATCACGATACGGTTGCCCCGCAACTCGATGACATTCGTTATCATATAGATAAACTCGAATTGATGGTCGACAATGAAATGTGGCCGTTACCGAAGTATAGAGAACTACTTTTCATTCGTTGATTTTCGGGACAGTAAAATTTGAATATTATAAAATGAGCTATAACAGAAAAATAAAAATATCGGGTTATGGCTCATTTTTGTTTCTTGATTATTGATAGAACATTATATGACAGAAATTATTAAGCATGAGTGCGGTATAGCAATGGTGCGATTGTTAAAACCGCTCTCTTATTATCAAAAAAAGTACGGTTCATATTTATATGGGTTGAACAAGTTGTATCTTTTGATGGAAAAACAGCATAATCGGGGACAGGAAGGAGCCGGTTTAGCGTGCGTAAAGTTACATGCTCGCCCAGCCGAGGAGTTTATTTACCGTGAACGTGCCATCGGAACAAGTGCAATTCAAGAAATTTTCGCAAACATAAAGGACCAAATCAAGAACACTCCTCACGATACGGCAGATGCCGACTGGGCAGCCCTACATTTACCGTTTGCCGGTGAGGTTTATATGGGGCACTTACGTTATAGTACGACAGGACGTTCAGGCTTATCTTACGTACACCCTTTTTTGAGAAGAGGAAATTGGCGATCGAGAAATTTGTTACTGTGCGGTAACTTTAATATGACTAATGTAGATGAGATTTTTAATAGTATTGTCGCACAGGGGCAACACCCGCGTAGCTACGCCGATACTTTTGTCTTGCTGGAACAAGTCGGACATGCTCTCGACATGGAGAATCAAAAGCTCTATGACCGATATAAGAAAGAAGGATTGGACGACATCGCAATAACAAAATCGATCGAGGAAAATCTTAATATTGCCGATATTCTCAAAAAGCCGGCTCGAATTTGGGATGGGGGATACGTGATTTGTGGAATGACGGGCAGTGGCGATATGTTTTCATTCCGCGACCCGCATGGCATACGACCGGCGTTTTATTATGCCGATGACGAGATTGTCGTCGTCGCATCTGAACGTCCGGTGATACAAACTACAATGAATCTATCCGTGGAGCAAGTCAAAGAGTTACAGCCGGGAGAATGTTTGGTGGTAAACCGTAGGGGAAACATACACACAGAACAAATCCTGCCACCTCGAAATTACAGCGCCTGCTCATTCGAACGTATCTATTTTTCAAGAGGGAGCGATATCGATATTTATAAAGAACGGAAAGAATTAGGTCGATATTTGACTTCTCAAATATTGGAAAGCATTGATTATGACTTGGAGCATACTGTATTCTCATTTATTCCGAATACGGCCGAGGTCGCTTTTTATGGTATGCTCGAAGGACTGAATAATTATTTGAGCGAGCAAAAATTCTATATGTTGCGCAATGCTACTGCTCCATTAAACGACAGTGAGTTAAAACATATACTTTCACTCAAAGTGCGTTCTGAGAAAGTCGCCATCAAGGATATAAAACTACGGACTTTCATCGCCGAGGGAGATACAAGAGACGATTTGGCTGCACATGTATACGATATTACTTATGGAACAGTACAAGCGGACATCGATAATTTGGTTATTATAGATGACAGTATTGTTCGCGGCACGACATTAAAACAAAGTATTATAAAAATATTGGACCGATTGCATCCCAAAAAGATAATCATCGTGTCGTCTTCTCCCCAAGTTAGATTTCCAGATTGTTACGGCATCGATATGTCCCGAATGGGAGAATTTATCGCTTTCAAAGCGGCAATAGAATTACTGAACGACAGGGGAATGCAGCATATCATTGAAGATGTATACAACAAATCCAAAGCACAGCAAAATTTCCCCAAAGAACAGATAACCAACTATGTAAAAGAAATTTATGCACCTTTTACCCAAAAGGAAATATCGAAGAAAATAGCACGAATGTTAACTTCGGAAGATATTACTTCACAAGTGGAAATCATCTATCAAACATTAGAAGGGTTGCATCAAGCTATTCCTAACCACCCGGGTGACTGGTATTTTTCAGGAAACTATCCTACTCCCGGAGGAAACAGATTAGTCAATAATGCTTTTATAAATTTCGTTGAGGGAATAGACAACAAACGACAGTTATAAATAGATTCAGACAAACGGAAATAAAGCAGGATAAAATAGAAAATTATCCTGCTTTATTCCACAGTGTGCAAAAATATGTTATTATTTATACGGATTATAAATAATATACACAGAAAATAGAATAGAAATCGGAACAAATTACGAAATTTGCAATCGAAATTAACACGATAAAATTTTTAGTATGCGATTGTCCGATTTGCAAACAGGAGATAAAGCTGTTGTTGTTAAGGTATTAGGCTATGGAGCATTTCGAAAACGAATTATCGAGATGGGGTTCGTTCGGGGACAAACGGTGCTTGTCGAATTGAATGCTCCATTGAAAGATCCCATTAAATATAAAATAATGGACTATGAAATCTCTCTAAGACGCAGTGAGGCTTCATTAGTCGAAGTTATTACTCCCGAAGAAGCGAATCAACTCGAAAATCGACAGGGAGAAAAAAACAAACTAAATGTAGAAAGTTGGAAAACCGAGGAAGACGACTGTATAGAGAGAGCGCTTACCCAAAGTAGTAAAACAATAAATATAGCTTTGGTCGGAAATCCCAACTGTGGAAAAACATCTTTATTCAACGTTGCCTCCGGTGCACATGAGCATGTGGGCAATTATAGCGGCGTTACGGTCGATGCCAAAAAGGGATTTTTCGAATATAAAGGTTATCACTTCAACATATGCGATTTACCGGGTACATACTCTCTTTCGGCCTATTCTCCGGAAGAGCTATATGTTCGCCGTTATTTAAAAAATGAAATTCCCGATGTTATTGTCAATGTAGTCGTAGCTTCCAATTTGGAAAGGAATCTATATTTGACCACAGAATTAATAGATATGGATTACCGCATGGTGATTGCTCTGAATATGTTTGATGAATTGGAGCAAAGCGGTGGAAAAATCGACTATAAGCATTTGGGAAATATGATTGGAGTTCCTATTGTGCCCACCGTATCACGTTCTGGAAAAGGTGTAAATCAACTATTCGATACCATTATCGAGGTATATGAAGGCCGTGATGAGTCGGTTCGTCATGTTCATGTCGGTTTAGGGAAAGTAATCGAAAACAGTATTACCCCTCTAAAAGACTTATTAAAAAAAGACCCTACTTGTAACCGGGAGTTCTCACCTCGATATTTAGCGATTAAGATACTCGAAGGAGATACGGAAGTCAAGCGAATGCTGGAAGGTTCCGAGTCCTATCCCGAATTGATGAATATCCGCAATGCAGAAGTCGAGAAAATAGAAACAACGCTTAATGAAGACATAGAGTCGGCTATTGCCAATGAAAAGTATGGATTCATATCGGGAGCTTTGGCGGAAACATATAGACCGGGAGATAAAGAGGAAGCGAAAACGACTCGTATTATAGACTCTTTCGTCACAAATAAACTATTCGGATTTCCTATATTTATTTTCTTGATGTGGCTGATGTTCGAGGCGACCTTTTCCATCGGGGCATATCCTATGGAGTGGATCGAAAATGGAGTCGCATGGTTATCCGAAATTATAGGTAATTATATGCCTTCTGGACCATTAAAAGATCTATTGATCGATGGTATTCTCGGAGGAGTAGGAGGGGTAATAGTTTTTCTACCTAACATTTTAATACTCTATCTGTTTATTTCGTTCATGGAAGACTCAGGATATATGGCTCGGGCCGCTTTTATCATGGATAAAATCATGCACAAAATAGGGTTGCACGGAAAATCTTTTATTCCTCTTGTTATGGGATTCGGGTGTAATGTGCCAGCCATTATGGCGACCCGGACTATCGAGAGTCGTAGCAGTCGATTGATAACCATTCTTATAAACCCATTTATCTCGTGTAGTGCCAGAATACCTATTTACATTTTGTTGGTAGGTACTTTTTTCCCTCAATACGCTAGTCTGGTATTTATAGGACTGTATTTATTCGGAATTATTGTTGCGGTTATTACGGCCAAATTGATGCGCCGTTTCTTCTTTAAAGTAGATGAAACACCCTTCGTCATGGAATTACCACCATATCGTATGCCGACAGCGAAAGCTACTTTTCGCCACATGTGGAATAAAGCCGAACAATATCTACGCAAAATGGGTGGGGTTATATTAGTTGCCTCTGTCATCGTGTGGTTTTTAAGTTACTATCCACGTCCCAAAGCCTCTTATGAAAGAGAACTTACTCCTCATGAGCAAATGGAACAACAAAGCAATTCTTATTTAGGGAAAATAGGCCAAGCTGTTACCCCCCTTGTGGAACCACTGGGCTTTAATTGGAAAGTAACGACTTCTTTACTTTCTGGGACAGCAGCCAAAGAATTGGTGGTAAGCACACTCGGTGTATTATATTCCGAAAGCGATGCCGACGAAACCATATCTTTGTCTCAAAAAATATCACAGCCGAATCCTGTTACGGGAGTTCCCGATTTCACACCGTTAGTAGCGCTTTCCTTTATGGTATTTGTATTACTGTACTTCCCGTGTATCGCCTCTGTCATTGCGGTAGCCAAAGAAGCGGGAAGTTGGAAATGGGGGGCATTTACGGTGTTATACAATACAGGAGTAGCTTGGATCGTTTCATTCTTAGTCTATCAAATAGGACTACTAATTATTTAGTATGGATAAACAAACATTTTTGTCGTCTTATGAAAAAGACGGATATCAGGTCATTGATTCATTTATATATGACGATATAAAAACATTTTTAGAGAGAAACAAACCTCGTAAAAATCATATAATTTGGATCGTTTTCATAAGCGGGTTCTTCATACTGTTTTTTATAGGATTCGCTATGGGAAAACTATGGTCCGATTCATTATCTTTCTCACAATTCGGGATACAGATATTGAAATGTGTCGTATTTTCTATTCTGGGTTGTGCTCTGATAATTCCGGTACATGAATTTATTCATTGGATTGCATACAAAAAAGAGGGAGCTAATGATGTACGTTTTGGAGCCATCTGGAAGTCATTTGTGTTTTATGCAGCCGCACATAATTTTGCGACCGATTATAAAACTTTTCGACGAATAGCTCTCGCACCCTTTTATATCCTATCGGTATTATTGATACTATTACTTTTGTCACCAGTACCTTTATGGGGAAAAATCTCGATCGCCGCAATATTATTGTTTCACATCGTTTCTTGTTCTGGAGATTTATCTATGTTATCTTATATGAAGCGATACAAACGCCGTAATGTTATTACCGTCGATGATATCGATAACCGTTTTACTTATTTTATGGAAAAATAAATTATGAATTCAACGATTCAATCTTTAATAGTAGGTGTTATCCTCTTAATAGTTGTATTTTATGTTATACATAAGATATTCAAGATGGTACGAAATCGTAAGTCGCCAACATCTGCTTGTTGCGGGTGTAACAAGCCTTGCAAGGTCGAAAAAATAGATAAGAAAAGATAGAAAAAAAATAAGCTCGAATATTGGAAAATAGAAAAATATAATATACCTTTGCACTCGCAATCACTCAAAAGAATAAGGGTTCCTTGGCCGAGTGGTTAGGCACCGGTCTGCAAAACCGTTTACGGCAGTTCGATTCTGCCAGGAACCTCTAAAAAGCTCACTGCAAGTGAGCTTTTTTATTTTTTAATCAATCCCAAAAACGCCAAGCGAATCGTTTCATATCTACATATCCCTTTGGTGTAAACGATATTCCTTCTCGGGATAATAGTTCTTTCTGCTCAATCCAGTCGGGGACAAGTCGTCCTTGACAATTAACGACCCGATGACAAGGGATATTCAGGTTTTTAGGAACAAGTTTTAATGCTCGTCCTACCAAACGGGCATGCTGGGGATACCCCATTAAAACAGCGATACTTTTAAATGTTATCACTGTTCCTGATGGAACTTGACTAACTATGTTATATACTTGTTCGTAAAAATCGTCGGGAACACAAGACATAAGCGTGGTTATAAATCCTTATACAAAGGAATATCGGGTAAAAATGTATAACTATTGGTGGTATAATTTATATGGCAACAATAATGTTTCATACCATTAGAAACAAACAAATAGCTCACTTGCAATACAAGATTATATCGAACGATCTGATCGAAAGTTTTTTGTGTAATCTCGACATGAGGCGCTTTATATTCCGCTATACACAATGGATTCCCGTTTCGATCATAAACAATCGTATCACATCGGCGATTACATTTGTTGAGAGTCAAAGAGATTTCATTCCCGATTAATCCGCGAGGAAATTTTTTTTGATTAACAAGGTAGGCAACAAAATGTTGCCTGACCCATTCTTCGGGAGTCAAGGTTACATATCGCCTTCTCAATTCATCGAAAATAAGAATCTTATCTTTTTCTTGTTTTACTTTATAGGGATACGGCGGTAGATTTAACTCGATCATCTCATATTTGATATTTGTTCTTTCTAATTATTTCTGTAAATTTACTCCAAAATTACATATTTATGAAGACAAAGCAAGAAATTGTCGAGAATTGGCTACCCCGATATACCCAAAGACCCGTTAAAGATTTTACGAAGTATATATTATTGACAAACTTCTCTAAATATGTCGAAATATTCGCAACCCACTTTCATGTTCCTATTTTAGGAGAGGACAGTAATATGCCTAGTGCATCGGCCGATGGGGTGACGATTATTAATTTTGGAATGGGTAGTGCCAATGCAGCTACGGTTATGGACTTGTTAAGTGCCGTAAAACCAGAAGCCGTATTGTTTTTAGGTAAATGCGGCGGTATAAAAAAGGTAAACAAATTAGGCGATTATATTTTACCGATAGCTGCCATTCGTGGGGAAGGGACATCGAACGACTACTTTCCACCAGAAGTCCCGGCATTGCCGGCTTTCATGTTGCAACGGGCAGTTTCCACAGCCGTCAGGAATCACCATCGAGACTACTGGACCGGAACGGTTTACACGACTAACCGTCGGGTATGGGAGTTTGACGATAATTTCAAAGACTATTTACGTCGCATACGTTGTATGGCCGTCGATATGGAAACAGCCACATTGTTTTCAGTTGGATTCGCAAATCAGATTCCGGTAGGAGCATTGTTGTTGGTTTCAGACCAGCCGATGATTTCAACGGGAGTTAAAACAGAAGAAAGTGACAAAAAAATCACGCGAGATTTCGTAGAAGAACATGTATTGATAGGAGTGGAGGCTCTAAAATTGATCATAGATAAACGGACGACGGTGAAACATTTGAGATTCGACGAGGAGTAATTATGGCTAAAAAAGATACCAATCAGCATCTTGCCATTTTGCAAGACATTCGCAACAAAGTATTTAAGCCCGTTTATTTACTCATGGGCGAAGAATCGTATTATATCGACTTAATCTGTGAGACAATCATCGAAAATGCCTTGAAAGACTCGGAAAGGGATTTTAACCAAACCATTCTATACGGGGCCGATATCGACGATTTCGCCATAGTGGTCAATGCAGCAAAGCGGTTTCCCATGATGGCTGAACGACAATTGATTGTTGTTAAGGAAGCCCAGAATATCAAAGGGGTAGATAATCTTCTATATTATTTACAAAAACCGTTGATGAGCACGATCTTAGTCATTTGTCATAAAAATGGCTCGCTTAAAAACAAGAAGGTTGTTGCCGGCATTGAAAAAATAGGAGTAGTATATGAATCGAAAAAATTATATGACAATCAGTTACCGGCATTCATAAACAACTACGTAGTAGCGAAGAAACTGTCGATCGACCCCAAAGCAGCTTCTATGATGGCCGATTTTGTCGGGAATGACCTAAGCCGACTTAGTAGCGAACTTGACAAATTATCGATTTCACTTCCGGAAGGGAGTCTTCGCATTACCCCCGAAATCGTAGAACGTAATGTTGGCATCAGTAAAGATTTCAATAATTATGAATTGCTAAATGCAATCATCACCCGGAATATATTAAAAGCGACTCAAATCATACAATATTTCGAACAAAATCCCAAGAACAATCCGCTGGTTGTTACGATAAGTGTATTATTCAATTTTTTTTCAAATCTTATGCTATGCTATTTTTCGACAGACAAGTCGGAGAATGGAATTATGAACGAACTGAATCTAAGGTCTTCTTTCCAATCCAGAGATTATTTGACAGCCATGCGAGCTTACAACGCATTTAAATGTATCGACATTATCGCATTGATACGCCAGTATGATGCTCGCTCTAAGGGTATAGGCTCAGGAGCTTCGAGTAACGACGGAGACCTGCTTAAAGAATTGGTTTTTAAAATAATGCACTGATTTGATTAAAAGTGATATAAATATCCCAGTGATACCGTTATTATTTGGCTGTGGGAAGCCGCGAATACATCTTTCTTCCTGTTTTTGAATATATCTCCCAATCCATAATAGTATCGGCCTTCCAATACGATACCATGTGTTTCCTTTATACGAAACTCAATACCTGCTCCTGCGGTAATACCATAATCAAATCGATGGGCTATATCCATCGTATATATTTCTTTTACCTTACTTTTTTGGCTGAACTCAGGCAAATTATAAATGTCAAAATTGCTTTTATAACTATCCCCCAATAAAAGTCCGATTTGAGGTCCCGCATTGACAAATCCACGCACGACACGATTGCCAAAGAAGAAATGAGTCAGAAATGGAATTGTCACATAATTCAACGTATGAGTATAGGTATAGGGATCTTCTTCAAAAGTTTCGTTCCAACCGCACTGAGTAAAATTGATTTCAGCAATTAACCCGAAAAATTTTTCTTCGATATAACGAACCGATACCCCGCCGGTGTAACCCAAAAGTAACGATTGCGTTACAGTAGGAGTAAACGAAACTCTCGAAAGGGTCGTTCCACCCTTTACTCCCACTGTAAATTCAGGTTGATAATCACTTCTCTGTGCCAATCCTGATTGCAGAGACACAACTGCTATAACAAATAGTATGTATCGAAAAAGTTTCATCGTTTATTCTCTAATTTTCCTGATTGTGAAATTAGGTGTAAAATTGATGAAATAAAAAGATTTATTGATAAAGCCACTCCAATTGTTTACACGTTGAAATGAAAAATCGGTTTGTATGCGATCGATCGAAGGCCGAATATCCTGTGACGCAAAATTCTTCCCATGTTCCCGTATAGCCGAAAGGAAATATATTCCGGTATCGAATCCTAATAAAGCATATTGAGGGCTGGCATTTATCATATCCTTATTATACCAATAAAGGAATCGTTTGTGAAACGTCTTAGTATCTTCCTCGAACGGATTGGCATAGAACCGGGAATATAAATAAGTATTTAGTTTATAAAATTCGTTCAGATATTCAGGAACCTGTGTCAGCCATTCCGGGTATCCGAAAAGTGCAATATCCAAATCTGCTCTTTTTTCTTTCAACGATTCAATAGGCGCTACAATTAAAGAAAGAACCTTCTTTTTGGCCGAGGTAGGTACAAATACAATCCCGCTTGCATCTGCCAATATAGAATCTTGATCTAATAGGTTCAACTCATTACCGAACTTTATTTCGTGATAAGCGATATGAGCTCGATTCAATTCTTCTTTCAGACCGCCGATAAAATCTCTTTTGTCGGGTTCTTCCGGTGTATGAGATAAAAATACGACTTTCCGATTTCCCAAATAACGGATAAATCTGTCAGCAGCTTCTGCATATAAATAGGAATGAGGAATATTGGTTTGGAATACTTTTGCATTGTGCGAAACCTCCTCGTTTTTAAGCGAAAAAGTATTAACGACATTTATATCGTTAGCCAGTCCGAAATCAGCGATTAACTTTATATGACTGTCATTTTCAGGAGCGATAATCAAATCCATTTCTTTTAATATCGGATCTGAAAGAATACGACGAACCGTTGATTCGGACTCTTCGGAATCGTACGCATATACATTGATAGAGGCCCCTTGACGTTTAAGGCTGTCTACTGCCATTAAAAAACCCTGATAATACTCGGTATATAAACAGGCTTTCGTATCGGGAGACGACTGTCGCAACATGAACGGTAGTATAACCGCGACATTGATTACCCCCTTCTTGTCGCTTTTATATAACTTATTGTATATATTATTGATTTCTGCACTCGTGATAGGATTTTCAGCAGTAACTGTATTGTACTCTATTCCTGCGGGAATATTTATTATATCGTCTTGCTTTATTTGTTTTATGTTCGGATTGCATTTCTTTATCTCTTCAACAGTCGTTCCAAACTTTTTTGAGATACTATATAAAGTCTCCTTTTTCCTTACTTTATATTCCGTATACAACTGTTTGGGCTCTATCGTAACATTTAATTCTTTCGTATCGGGAGTTATGCGTATCACGGAACCCTTCTTCATATGAGTAGGGGAAATACCGGGATTAAGTTTCAAAATAGTCTCTATGTCAACATCATATCTTTTTGATATAGAGAATAAAGTTTCTCCGTCGGCAATCGTATGATAGACATATTCATTCGAGGTCCCGTTCGAAGAATCCTCTACAACTTCACTATCGGCGGTATTCATTGCTGTTTGAGTGTCCTTTTGTACAAGAGGAATAGATTGTTTCTCAGGTTTTTGATAACGTTGTGGAATCTTTAAAGTCGCACCGGCTTTTATTCCACGTTCAGAACCCGGATTAAGTGCAATAATGCTTCTAATAGGAACTTTATAAGTCTTTGAAATAGAATACAGGGATTCTCCCCGTACGATTGTATGTTCAAATGTGCTTTCGATTTCCGGTTCAGAATCTTGTTTATTCACGCCCTTATTTGTCGGAATCATGAGCAGCTGTCCTTTTTTTAAGCCATTTTTAGCGGCAGGATTATAGCGAATAATTTCCTCCTGAGAAATACCGAATTTATGAGATAATATATAAAATCCCTCCGACGGTTTAACCTTATAAATATAAAATTCTTTCCCGTCTATAACCTTTGTTTGTAAATTCTCTGTCTGAGCAGACAACAAAAAAGTAAAGGCAAAACAAAATAATAGAGCTATGGTTATTCGATTATATTTCATATTTTCAAATCGTTATCTTTTATATACAAACTTGATATACAAGAAACAAAAGTATATAAAAATATCGTTAGTTGCAAACCCGATCGAGATTATGGAAATCATATTATCATTTCTCTCTCGGAAACGAGATTATTGGGAAATTTTAAATTCAAGATACAAACACGATTACTTGAAAAATTGTAACTTTGTCATTCATTATTATTTGGATAAATATGCGTAGATACCTGCTATTTTTCGCGTGCATCATTACAATCGGTGAGTTATATGCTCAACAAATTACCGTATCGGGGGGGGGGAGACCTGCCTATAACCATACGCCAGAGATTAGTACCGGTTTAACAGGTGGTGTTTTTGTGATATATTCGCTAAATAACGCAACGATCGAATTTTCGGGGGAAGATGATTCTCCCATTTCTTGGTGCCTATTCAGGGAAATCGGTAAAGAATCTGCTACACCGATAAGTGGAGCTATACAAAACGGGAACATTTCTACATTGAATATTTCGGAAGCCGATTGTGGATATATAATTGAACAAAATGGAGAGAGTTATTATTTATGGATAATCGATTATTCCCAATCTCCTTTGATTCTTAATGCTGTTTCTACATCAAATGAAGAAGGTCAGTGCGATATGACCACATTAATGCTAGATGGGGAAGGGAAAAAGCTCAATTACTACTCGACCAATGGAGCCCCTAAATCGCTACGCCGTGAGCTCACGGTTAGTTATATGAGTTTGACATGGGATAAAGAGTCTCTGGCATATACCCAAACATTCCAGACTGAAAGGGTGTATGACTTTTCTTCTTCTATCCAAGTACCGTCTCCTCTCTGTAATACCGATTTTACAGTAACAGGAGATCAGATATTGAATTATTGGGGTCTGTCGCAGACGGCATCGACCGAGGAATATATAACATCGGCGATAGGGGTGACAGCGACGGCAGAACAAACATATCGGGAAGATGCCACGAACGAAGACGATAGACATCCCACCGATTATTTGGGAGGGTCTGCACCGGCCGAGATCGAATTCAAAGCTTATGTAACGGATGCTGTTACTCATATCGAATGGGAATTCTCGGACAAGGAGGACTTTTCAAATACAATTGCCCGGTATAACGATGAAACCTTATGGTACACTTTCAGAGACGAGGGTGTCACTTATGTTCGCTTAGTCGCCAGTAATAGTACCGCTACATGTCAGGCATACAGCGAGACATTCACCATAAATATCGGAGAACCTCGTTTGGAAGCACCAAACGTTTTTTCACCGGGAACAAGCCCCGGAGTTAACGACGAATGGAAAGTAGCTTATAAATCGATCGTTAGTTTTAAATGTTGGATATTCAATAAATGGGGAGTTCAAATGTTTTACTTCGATAGCCCCGATCAAGGCTGGGACGGAAAGTATCGTGGCAAATATGTAGACCCGGGAGTATATTATTATGTAATAGAAGCAAAGGGGGCAAACAATAAAAAGATGAAATTAAAGGGACACATCAATATATTACGTCCTAAAAATTAATGGATATAAGTAAATGACGCCAAAGAGGTATTTTTTTATTGTACTGTTATTTTTGTATACACCGCTGTTCATTAAAGGGTATGCAAATACGACAAAAGAATTTTCCGATGTAATCGTTCCCGAATTTCCACTACAAGTGAAATTCGCAAATGAGCTTGTAGATCTGGATCGTCTGGATATGTATGAACGATTCGACAGGGAACTCACCACGCTATGTTATATGCACTCGTCTACATCATTAGCCATAAAACGAGCCAACCGATATTTTCCCATATTGGAACCTATATTGAAAGAAGAGAAAGTCCCGACCGATTTCTTATATTTGGCCGTTATTGAAAGTACCTTGAATCCAAGAGCCGTTTCACCGGCAAAAGCCGTTGGTATCTGGCAAATTATGCCTCGTACGGGAAGAGAATATGGACTAGAAGTAAATAACGATATAGACGAACGCTATCATATAGAAAAGTCCACTCGCGCAGCCTGCAAATATTTGAAAGATGCTTATGAAAAATACGGTAGTTGGACGACTGTCGCAGCATCTTATAATGCCGGTATGGGACGTATATCGACCGAATTGGAAAAACAGCTGGCCGATCGATCGTTCGATTTATGGTTAAACGAAGAAACATCTCGTTATGTATTTCGCATTTTAGCCATGAAAGAAATATTTTCTTCTCCGGCAAAATATGGATACAAACTAAAAGCCAAACAACTCTATCAACCAATCAGATATTCGGAAATAAAAGTAGATACCACGATTAACGACCTAGCCGTATTCGCTCAATCTAAGGGCGTTTCTTATGCCCAATTAAAAGAAGCCAACCCGTGGCTTCGTTCCCGTTTCTTACCGGATAAGTCCAGAAAAGTTTACTATATAAAAATACCGATGAAAGACGATTTGTATTATACGAAACGTAAATTTACTACTTATAAAAAAGAGTGGGTGATCGACAAAAAATGAAAGCAGAAGAACAAATTGAAGTATATGGGGCTCGTGTCCATAATCTTAAAAATATAGATGTCAATATTCCTCGGAACAGTCTCACCGTTATTACAGGATTAAGCGGCAGCGGCAAATCGTCATTGGCATTCGATACTATTTTTGCCGAAGGGCAAAGGCGTTACATTGAGACTTTTACAGCATACGCACGGAATATGCTCGGAGGTATGGAGCGCCCAGATGTAGATAAAATAACCGGATTGAGTCCTGTTATTTCCATAGAACAAAAAACGACGAATAAAAACCCTCGTTCGACCGTAGGGACAACAACGGAGATATTCGATTTCTTTCGGTTGCTGTTTGCGAGGGCAGGGGAAGCATACTCTTATTTATCGGGGGAAAAAATGGTTCGTTATACCGAGGAGAAAATCATTTCTCTGATAATGGACCTATACCAGAATAAGAAAACTTATATCCTCGCTCCATTGGTTCGTAACCGTAAGGGTCATTATAAAGATTTGTTCGAGCAAGTTCGGAGAAAAGGTTATTTGACGGTCAGAATCGACGGAGAGCTACGGGAAATAACGCATGGAATGAAACTCGACCGTTATAAAAACCACAGCATCGAACTGGTAATCGATAAACTGATCGTGGATAAAGACGATGAACGGCGTTTGCAGGAAAGTGTCAAGACTGCGATGAAACAAGGAGATGGCCAACTGATTGTTCTCGATGCAGAGACACAAGAAATAAGACATTACAGCCGAACATTGATGGACCCGCAAACCGGGTTGTCTTATAGTGAACCTGCTCCTCATAGCTTTTCATTCAATTCCCCACAAGGTGCTTGCCCGAAATGTAAGGGACTGGGATATGTCAATATAATTGACAAAAACAAAATTATCCCGAATGACGAAAAATCCATCTATGAAGGAGGAATCGTTCCGCTTGGCAAATATAAAAATTCGTTGATATTTTGGCAAATCGCCGCAATTTGTGAAAAATACGACAGTAGTTTGAAAACCCCTATCAAAAATCTTCCGGAAGAAGCGTTGGACGATATACTGAACGGAACAGACGAGCGTTTGCAAATTAAAAATGAATCGCTGGGAACCTCGAACTATTTTTTATCGTTCGACGGTCTGATAAAATATATAGAAATTCAACAGCAAAGCGACGCTTCATCGCAAGCTCAAAAATGGGCCGGACAATTCGTCACGACAGCTACATGCCCGCTATGCGAAGGACATCGCCTGAACAAGGAGGCTTTACATTACAAAATCGCAGGAAAAAATATTGCCGATCTAGCCGATATGGATATTTCGGAATTATACGAGTGGGTAAATCATGTAGAGGAATATTTATCTTCTCAGCAACGTAAAATTGCGGCCGAGATTCTCAAAGAAATACGTAACAGACTCCATTTCCTCGTCGATGTGGGCTTGGATTACTTATCCCTGAACAGAGCTTCTGCCACATTGTCGGGTGGAGAAAGCCAACGGATAAGATTAGCGACTCAAATAG
This sequence comes from Barnesiella intestinihominis YIT 11860, assembly GCF_000296465.1. Classification (NCBI taxonomy): domain Bacteria; kingdom Pseudomonadati; phylum Bacteroidota; class Bacteroidia; order Bacteroidales; family Barnesiellaceae; genus Barnesiella; species Barnesiella intestinihominis. The sequence goes on along the minus strand of NZ_JH815204.1, from coordinate 720,581 downwards.
GATCTCAATTGGTTAATGTCCTTTATATTCTCGATGAACCCAGTATAGGACTTCATCAACGGGATAACACCCGATTGATTCAGTCTTTAAAAGAATTAAGGGATATGGGGAATTCGATTATTGTGGTAGAACACGATAAGGAAATGATGCTCGAAGCCGATTATATTGTAGACTTGGGGCCTCGGGCTGGACGGCTGGGAGGAAATATCGTTTTCGCCGGTACGCCGAAAGAAATGTTGAAAACCGACACTCTTACGGCTCGATACCTTACCGGTAAAAAAGAAATCGAATTTGCCTCCCAAAGGAGAACAGGAAACGGAAAAAAGATAATACTATCAGGAGCTACCGGAAATAATCTAAAAAATGTGACCGTCGAATTTCCTCTGGGAAAATTCATTTGTATCACAGGAGTTTCGGGTAGTGGTAAATCAAGTTTGATTAACGGGACTTTGCAACCTATCATTAGTCAAAAATTTTATCGTTCTTTGCAAAATCCGTTACCCTATGAGAAAATAGAAGGATTGGAAAACATCGATAAAATCGTAACGGTCGACCAATCGCCGCTGGGTCGAACGCCTCGATCGAATCCGGCCACTTATACCGGTGTTTTTGCCGACATACGCAACGTGTTCGTCGAATTGCCGGAAGCCAAAATCCGAGGTTATAAACCGGGGAGATTCTCGTTCAATATTCCGGGAGGACGTTGCGAGGTTTGCGGAGGAAATGGATATAAGACTATCGAAATGAATTTCCTGCCCGATGTACTCGTGCCTTGTGAAGCCTGTCATGGGAAACGATACAATAGAGAAACCCTTGAAGTAAGATTTAAAGGAAAATCTATTGCCGACGTTTTGGACATGACCATCAATCAAGCCGTAGAATTTTTTGAAAATATACCCTCTATTATTTCTAAAATTAAAGTTTTACAGGACGTTGGTCTCGGATACATTAAACTGGGGCAGCCGTCTACGACATTATCAGGAGGGGAGAGTCAACGGGTAAAACTGGCTGCGGAACTTTCAAAAAGAGATACGGGTAAAACTCTCTATATACTGGACGAACCTACCACAGGTTTACATTTCGAAGATATTCGAGTATTGCTCTCTGTATTGAACCGGTTGGTAGATAAAGGCAATACCGTGATAGTCATTGAGCACAATCTGGATATAATCAAATGTGCCGACCACATTATCGATATGGGACCGGAAGGCGGTAAAAATGGAGGATATGTTTTAACGACGGGTACTCCGGAAGAAGTTTGTGTACAGGATACTTTTACGGCTCGTTATTTAAAGGCGGAATTAAAGATATAAGAAAAACGACATATTACGATTTTGAAAGATAGAAAAGGGCTCAAAGTATAAAATTTGGACCCTTTTTTTACACTATTTACAGTTGTAATATATTTTGAATCAATAATATAAATCTATTTCGAATAGGATTTAAAGGGCTTATAATTCTCATATTTTTGAACAAGATTACATCTGTACTAGAAAAATAAAATCTCGTGAAGTTGAGTTATAAACCGGCTTGCAGTTTACATTTGTAATTCATAACTACTGTTTACAAATGTGACACACAAAACAAAATCACACAAAATAAAAATCTGTAACTCATAAAGGGTAGAGGTGTTACATTTGCATATCCACCAAGTACAGAGATATATAAACAATTATTATATCTACAATATATATAATACAAATAATTAAAAACCAACGTTTTAATATGTTTAATGTAAAGTATATTCGAGGTATAACTTCGAATTTCGAACGATACACGCAGGCTGTTTTTTATATACAACAAATAAAATATTGATTTCTAAATAATTATATATATAAATGTAAAATAATACTTTTAATAAATATTCTTATTGGTAAACAATGAAGGCTATTTACGAAGTATACCTCATGTTGTTTTATTTGCATTTGTAAATCACGCAATTTACAAAACAAACTTGTGTTTTTTATTTATTCTTGTTACATTTGTAAACTATAATTTTATTATTACGAATCTATTTACACCCCTAAAAATGGAAGAAAATGAAGCTCTAATTGTTGCCGAAAGAATGAAAAGTTTTATCGAGTATAAGGGTATATCTGTTACGCAATTTGCCGATGCAACTAAGATACAGAGATCTTCAATGTCTCAAATTTTGGGTGGACGAAATCAGAAGATCAGTATCAATACCATTGGGAAGATACATTCTGCCTATCCCGACTTATCTATCTATTGGCTGTTATATGGAACAGGCCCTATGATTTTGACGGCGACAATACCTCCGGCCGAAAACATTACCTCACCCTCCAAAGAATTTTCAACATCTTTATTTCCCGAGGAGAATGAAATAAAACCGGACGAATATACAGCTCCTTCAAAATATTCGAGGGAAAATGACTCTAATATTCATCAAAAGCAGGACCATAAACTTGAAAATGAAGAAATAACAAACTTAAAAGCACCATTTTTCGAGCCATCGGAACAGGTCGTAAAAAATAAAAAAGCAACTAAAATCATGATTTTCTACTCCGATAATACGTTCGAGACATTTTCCCCGGACAATGAATAACTCGTCTTTATCTTTTAAAGGAGAAATAAAACGATTGCATAATCCGATAAACTTTTGTTTCGCTTTTGGGTTTATACTATCTTTGTTCAGCTAAAATAATTTTATGAAAAAATATATTCTTGACTTTCGGGTTGTTGAAAACACAAAACTGCACGATAATTATGCTCTTTTGAAATTGAAACCCGATAATAATGAACCGTTGCCCGATATGTTACCCGGGCAGTTTGTCGAGGTTCGTGTAGACCGGTCTCCTGGTACATTTTTAAGGCGTCCGATTTCTATCAATTTCGTCGATTCCACTCGCAATGAGCTATGGCTATTGATAAGAAAAGCCGGTGAAGGAACTCGGACTTTATGCGATTTGAAACAAGGAGATAGTATTAATTTAGTTTTACCATTGGGTAATACATTCAGTTTACCCGATGAAACAGATTCGAATATATTGCTTATCGGAGGAGGCGTTGGAATAGCCCCGATGCTATATTGGGGTAAATACTTAAAAGAACGGAATTATACCCCCAAATTTTTGTTAGGATTCCGTTCAGACAAGGATATACTGCAATATGAAATGTTTCGGCAGTTTGGAGATGTATATATTTCCACCGAAGACGGTTCTTTGGGCGAAAAAGGATTCGTGACTCAGCACTCCTTGTTAAATAGTAAACTCGATAAGCTGTATGTTTGCGGCCCGAAACCCATGATGGTAGCCGTCGCCCGATTTGCTCATGAACGAAACATATCCTGTGAAGTATCTCTCGAAAATATGATGGCCTGTGGCGTAGGCGCATGTCTCTGTTGCGTAGAAGATACGATCGAAGGCAATACTTGTGTATGTAAGGAAGGTCCTATCTTTAATATAGAAAAACTAAAATGGCAGATTTGAAAGTAAATATAGGCGGGTTGCTTTTGAAGAATCCCGTAATGACGGCATCGGGAACGTTTGGCTACGGCGAAGAATTTGCCGATTTCGTCGATTTATCTCGGCTGGGAGGAGTCATTGTAAAAGGAACGACGCTGCATCATAGAGAAGGCAACCCGTATCCACGTATGGCCGAAACGCCTTCGGGAATGCTCAACGCAGTAGGATTACAAAACAAAGGTGTCAATTACTTCATCGAAAATATATATCCTCGCATAAAAGATATCGATACCCATTTCTTGGTAAATGTATCGGGATCCTCAATAGAAGACTACGCCGTCACGGCAGAGAAAATCGCTGCATTGGACAAGATTCCGGGAATTGAGTTAAACATCTCTTGCCCGAATGTGAAAGAGGGTGGAATGGCTTTCGGGACAAGCTGCCAAAGTGCTGCCGCTGTGGTAAAAGCTGTGCGTGCCGTTTATCCTAAAACTCTGATTGTCAAACTTTCGCCAAACGTTACCGATATTACCGAGATAGCCCGAGCAGTCGAGGCCGAAGGCGCCGATGCTGTATCCTTGATCAATACTCTGCTGGGTATGGCTATTGATTCAAATCGTCGCAGGCCAGTACTCTCTACAATTACAGGGGGATTATCCGGTGCATGTGTTAAGCCCATCGCATTGCGTATGGTTTGGCAAACTTACCATGTCGTAAAAATCCCTATTGTAGGATTGGGTGGAATCATGAACGCCACCGATGCCATTGAATTTATATTGGCCGGTGCATCTGCCATAGAGGTCGGAACAGCTAACTTCATAGATCCTCAAATAACTGAAAAAATAGCGGACGGAATAGACGAATATCTCGATAGGAATAACATTGCATCCGTAAAAGAGCTTATCGGTGGCTTGGTTTGTAATTAATTTATTATCAATAGTATAAAATAGCGAATGTAGATTGTGCTATCTAATACAATCCACATTCGCTATTAAAGTATCAGTTCAATATTATATTTGCGAACAGATATTAAAGTATTACTTTATATCTGTATAGCTTGTTAGAGCATTTCAACCGACCGTTTGATAAATTTACTCAAAGCCTCTCCCTTCAACATGTTATTGGAAAGCAGAGCCAAGTCGACCAACTGACGAACCAAAGGTGTCCGGTCGGCATAAGTCTTCAATATATCCGATTCCTTTGCTCTCAATTCTTTTGCCTTTTCCTCAGCATGCTTCAAAGCCTCCTTATCTGCTACGGGAATTTCATCGTCCTTTTTATCTTTTTTGGCCTCTTGTAACCGTTCGATTTCTTCATTGACAGTTTTCAACTCGTCCAATATAGGAGTTAATTCACTCTTACAAGCACTTTCGGTATCAGCAATAACCTTTTGCGAAAGAGGGTGATCTGTGTTCACTATGAGGTTATAGCTGTCGGGAAGCTCCCCATAGAAAGCCATTCCTGATTGTATAGCAGCCATATCTTTCATACGACGCATAAATTCATTTTGCGTAATAACGATAGGTTGAGCAGTCGCACCTACGGGCTCGAACATAACCAAGAAATCACTTTTCTCCATAGCAGGGATTTGCGATTTGAAAACAGAAGTCATCATATCGCGCTGTTGCTCATCGAGAGCTGTATTTGAAGTTGTATCCGATTTCTTGATTAGTTTATCGATCAGATCGCTATCCACGCGCACGAAACGGCTTTTCTCTAATTTCTGCTCCAACATACCGATGAAATGAGGATCCAGCTGTCCGTTCATCAATAGTACATCGTAACCTCTTGATACAGCCGTATCGATATAACTGTATTGTGCTTCCTTATCAGTGGCATACAGATAAACGAGTTGTCCGTCTTTATCGGTTTGGTTGCCCTCTATCAGTTTTTTATATTCATCGAGCGTATAATATTTATCCTCCGTATCTTTCAATAATACGAATTTCTGAGCACGCTCGTAGAATTTCTCATCAGACAGCATACCATATTCGATGAAGATTTTCAAATCGTCCCATTTCTCCTCGAACTGTTTGCGATCGCTGTTGAATATCTCTTGCAGACGCTCTGAAACCTTTTTAGTGATATACCCCGATATTTTCTTTACATTAGAATCGCTTTGCAGATATGAACGCGAAACATTCAACGGAATATCGGGTGAATCAATCACACCCTGTAAAAGCATTAGGAAATCAGGAACGATACCCTCTACCGAATCGGTAACGAATACTTGGTTGCAATATAATTGTATCTTGTATCGATTGATATCGATATTATTTTTGATTTTCGGGAAATAAAGAATTCCCGTCAACTTAAACGGATAGTCGATATTCAAATGAATCCAAAACAGAGGTTCATCTATTCCCGGATAAAGATCGGCATAGAATTTCCTGTAATCTTCATCGGTCAAATCTGTCGGCTTCCGAGTCCATGCAGGCTCCATATCATTAATGACCCTATCCTTGTCTGTATCGACATATTTCCCGTCTTTCCATTCTTGTTCTTTTCCAAACACAACGGGAACAGGCAAGAAACGGCAATATTTTTTCAACAGGGTCTCGATACGTTGTTCTTCAAGGAATTCCTTATTGTCATCATCGACATATAAAATAATATCTGTTCCCCGTTCGCTCTTTTCGATATCGGTCATCTCGTAAGCCGGAGAACCATCGCAGCTCCACATGACTGCTTGGGCTCCTTCTTTATAGGATAATGTACGTATTTCTACTTTTTTGGAAACCATGAAAGAAGAATAAAATCCCAGCCCGAAATGCCCGATAATGGCATTCGCATCATTTTTATATTTTTCCAAAAACTCTTCGGCCCCCGAAAAAGCAATTTGATTGATATATTTGTCTATCTCTTCGGCTGTCATTCCTATACCGCGATCCGATATAGTCAACGTCCCCTTATTTTTATCAATCGACACTGTGACATTCATCGTGCCTAACTCACCTTTGAAATCGCCAAAAGAAGATAATGTCTTCAATTTCTGAGTGGCATCCACAGCATTAGAAACGAGCTCCCTTAAAAATATTTCATGGTCGCTATACAAAAATTTTTTAATGACGGGGAAGATATTGTCGGTTGTAACCCCAATTGTACCTTTTTGCATAATTGTATATTTTTATCATTTAAATTTCTGACTATGATTTTTCAAAAAAAATGCCAGACTCTTTGAGTCTGACATTTTGACTTATTCAACTATTATTTGTCATTTCGTTTGGGAATTATGAATCGAAGACACGATCTTCTGATTCTCCTTATCAAAATCAACGACAATAGTATCACCTTCTTGAACCGTCGCCCGAATAATCATTTCGGCAAGTTCATCTTCGAGGTATTTCTGTATGGCCCGTTTTAGAGGTCGTGCTCCGAACTGAATATCATACCCCTTTTCGGCAATAAAGTTTTTGGCATCGTCGGTAATAGTCAGATGATAACCCAGTGTTTCCACCCGTTTGTAAAATCCGCTTAGTTCCAAATCGATAATTTTGAAAATAGATTCTTTATCCAATTGGTCGAACATTACAATATCGTCGATACGATTTAAAAATTCGGGAGAGAAAGCTCTATTCAACGCCTTTTGTATAACGCCCCTCGAATAATCCTTTTCCGAAACAGTATTAGTCGAGAATCCTACTCCTTGTCCAAAATCCTTTAATTGACGCGTACCGATATTAGATGTCATAATCAGAATCGTATTCTTAAAATCGATTCTACGCCCCAAGCTATCGGTTAGGCGTCCTTCGTCTAAGACTTGCAACAATAGATTAAAGACATCGGGGTGAGCCTTTTCTATTTCATCGAGCAGCACAACCGAATAGGGTTTGCGTCTCACTTTCTCCGTTAACTGTCCTCCTTCCTCATATCCCACATATCCCGGAGGGGCTCCGACCAGTCTGGACACAGTAAATTTCTCCATATATTCACTCATGTCTATTCGGATAAGAGCATCTTTCGAGTCAAATAAGTATTCGGCCAATTTTTTTGCTAAATGAGTCTTACCCACACCCGTAGGGCCCAAAAACATGAAAGTGCCGATAGGTTTCCCCGGATCCTTTAATCCTACACGATTTCGCTGTATCGCTTTTACAATTTTATCGACAGCATCATCTTGCCCGATAATTTCGCGCTTCAACTCTCCCGACATAGCTAAAAGTTTATTTCCCTCAGCTTGTGCGATACGCTGCACCGGGACACCAGTCATCATAGCGACAACTTCGGCAACCTTTTCCTCATTGACAATCTCTCTATGTTGTTGCATCTGCCTTTCCCAGTTTGCTTTCGCCGATTCAAGGGAAAGTTGCAATTCTTTTTCCTTGTCTCTAAAACTCGCCGCAAGCTCATAGTTTTGGGATTTAACAGCATTTATTTTATCTTCCCGGCAAGTCTCTATTTGAGCCTCCAAACTTTCGATTTCTTTGGGGACAATAATATTAGAAACATGCACTCGCGCCCCGGCTTCGTCCAATGCATCAATGGCTTTGTCCGGGAAATTACGGTCACTTATGTAACGGTCTGTCAATTTGACACACGCCTCCAATGCATCATCGGTATAGGTGACATTATGATGATCCTCGTATCTACCTTTTATATTATTGAGGATTTGCAGAGTCTCCTCGGGAGTTGTAGGCTCGACCATAATCTTTTGGAAACGGCGTTCCAAAGCACCATCTTTTTCTATATTTTTCCTATATTCATCGAGTGTTGTAGCTCCGATACACTGAATCTCTCCCCGCGAAAGAGCCGGTTTTAACATATTGGCAGCATCAAGAGACCCTGTGGCTCCACCTCCACCGACAATAGTATGAATCTCGTCGATAAATAAAATAATATTCGGATTCTTCGACAACTCATTTAGAATTGCTTTTATACGCTCCTCGAATTGTCCTCTATATTTTGTTCCTGCTACAATCGAGGCCATGTCGAGAGAGACAAGTCTCTTATCGAATAGCACCCTCGACACTTTACGTTGCACGATTCTCAAAGCAAGACCTTCTACTATTGCAGATTTTCCTACGCCGGGTTCCCCTATAAGAACCGGATTATTCTTTTTTCTTCGGCTCAATACTTGTGCCAATCGTTCAATTTCATTTTCACGTCCGACAACAGGGTCGAGCCGACCTTCTTCGGCAGCCTTTGTCATATCGGTCCCAAAGTTGTCCAATACGGGAGTTTCATTATTACTACGCTGAGCAGTCGTACTATTTCCGCTTTGCTGTTCCCTCCGATAATTTCGGTCTTCCTCCAATTCGTCGTCATCATCGTCCGTAAATCCGGCGCCCATGCTCGGCGAAGGGAAATCCGGCTTCTCATTACCTTTTAAAAAAGCTGCCACTTCGTCATAAGTTATGTCATTCGTGTTTAAAATTTTTGCAGCAGAAGAGTCCGGCTCTTTCAATATAGCCAACAATAAATGTTCGGTGTCTGTCTCCGAACTTTTCATAAATCGAGCTTCAAGCATACTCATCTTTAAAACTCTATCTGTGCTTTTACTAATAGTCAACTCATTCGTTTGTTCCATGTGATTATTGGAAGCGGACAGTTCATTTTCCAATGAACTTTTCAGTGTTCGGAGGGAAGCTCCGAGCCCGACCAATACATCGACAGCACGATTTGCGCCGTCACGTATAATTCCTAACAATAAATGCTCGGGAACAATGTTGGAATTTTGGAGGCGTTCAGCCTCTTCCCGGCTATAACCGAGAATTTCCTTAACATGTTGTGAGAAGTTTCTTTCCATAAACAATCTGTCTCCTTTTATTGATTTAGCAAATATACCACCTTTAAGCCGAATAATGGCGGGTATTTATTAGTTTATTATATATAACAAATAATATGCCGAAAATTCCTATTCACAAAAGATTATTTCTTGAATTTGGTATCTCGATTTTTCAAAAAATGGTTATCTTTGTACGCTAAACAGCATAATTTGTATAACCAATTTTCATCAAAATAAATGATTGATCAAGATAGAATTTTAAAAATAGACATCAAACAAGAGATGCAATCGGCCTACATCGATTATTCTATGTCGGTGATTGTAGCTCGTGCCTTACCCGATGTAAGAGATGGTTTTAAACCGGTACACCGCAGAGTTCTGTTCGGTATGGACAAATTGGGTAACACATCGGATAAGCCTTATAAGAAATCAGCAAGAATCGTGGGAGATGTGCTGGGTAAATATCACCCGCATGGCGATTCGTCGGTATATTTTGCATTGGTGCGTATGGCGCAACCCTGGTCTTTACGTTATCCTTTGGTCGATGGGCAAGGTAACTTCGGGTCTGTCGACGGCGATAGCCCTGCTGCCATGCGTTATACCGAAGCTCGCCTTTCTCGTATCGCAGAAGAGATGCTTCGAGATATTGAAAAAGATACGGTCGATTTTACTCCAAACTTCGATAACACATTAGAAGAGCCAACTGTTTTGCCGACCCGAATCCCCAACTTACTAGTCAATGGAGCTTCGGGTATTGCTGTGGGTATGGCAACGAATATGCCCCCTCATAACCTGTCGGAATGTATAGATGCTTCTGTCGCCCTAATCGACGACAGAGAATTGACGGTGGAAGACCTGATGCAATATATCAAGGCTCCCGACTTCCCCACAGGAGGTATTATTTATGGTTTTGCAGGGGTAAAAGATGCTTTCGAAACAGGACGGGGCCGAATTGTAATTCGGGCAAAAGCCGAGATTGAAGTAGACAGCACCACAGGGCGGGAGACCATCGTCGTATCTGAAATACCATATGCCGTCAATAAGTCGGAATTGATTAAGAAAATCGCCGATTTGGTGGAAGAAAAACGGTTAGAAGGTATTTCCAACATCAACGATGAATCCGACCGAGCCGGAATGAGAATCGTTATCGAAATAAAACGAGATGCCAATGCAAGCGTTATTTTAAATAAATTATTCAAAATGACCGACTTGCAATCCTCTTTCAGTGTCAATAATATTGCTTTGGTAAACGGACGTCCTCAAACACTAAATCTAAAACAACTGTTAGAGGCGTTTGTGGATCATCGCCACGAAGTCGTTATTCGCCGCACTCGTTTCGATCTGGCGAAAGCCGAAGAAAGGGCGCATATTCTTGAAGGACTTATCATTGCATCCGATCACATAGACGAAGTCGTTAAACTGATTCGGTCATCACGGACTCGTGAAGAAGCCAAGACACGTTTAATGGAGCGATTCTCGTTAAGCGAAAAACAAGCTCAGGCCATCGTAGATATGCGTCTTGGACAGTTGACCGGTTTGGATCAAGACAAACTGAGAAATGAATACGCCGAGGTGGAAAAAATGATTGCCTATTACAAAGAAATTCTCGCCGATGAGTCTGTTTGTATGAAAGTGGTAAAAGACGAGCTTCTCGAAATAAAAGAGAAGTATGGCGACGAACGTAAAACAGAAATCATTTATTCCTCGGAAGAGTTCAATGCTGAGGACTTCTATGCCGACGACGAGATGATTATCACCATATCGCACATGGGGTATATCAAACGGACTCCTCTGTCCGAATTCCGTGCTCAAAATCGAGGAGGAGTCGGAGCAAAAGGAAGCAATACTCGTGAAGAAGATTTCATCGAGTATATCTATCCAGCATCAATGCACAATTATATGTTGTTCTTTACCCAAAAGGGTAAATGCTATTGGCTGAAAGTCTATGAAATCCCCGAAGGTGCTAAAAACTCAAAGGGACGAGCCATTCAGAACATGCTCAATATAGAGTCCGACGACAAGGTAAACGCATTCATTCGGGTAAAAAAATTACAAGACCCCGAATACAATATGTCTCATAACTTACTATTCTGTACGCGTAAAGGTGTAATAAAAAAGACAAAACTCGAAGCCTATTCACGCCCTCGACAGAATGGAGTAAACGCGATTACGATTCGGGAAGACGATCAAGTTATACAAGTGCGTCTCACCACGGAAGACAGCCAAATAATTATCGCCAACAAAAACGGTCGCGCTATTCGATTCCATGAAAGTGCAGTACGCGAAATGGGTCGTAATGCAACAGGTGTAAAGGGTATGACCCTTGACAATAATGGCGACGAAGTGGTAGGAATGATTTGTGTAAACGATCCCGAAAAAGAAACCATCATGGTTGTCTCGGAGCAAGGCTATGGAAAACGCTCTCTTATAGAAGATTATCGGATAACAAACCGAGGAGGGAAAGGCGTAAAAACGCTGAATATTACCGATAAAACAGGCTGTTTGGTAGCGATTAAATGCGTAACAGATGAAAATGATTTGGTAATCATAAACAAATCGGGCATTACTCTACGAATGAAAGTAGCCGACGTACGAGTCATGGGACGAGCAACACAGGGTGTAAGATTAATAAACTTGGAAAAACGTAACGATGAAATAGCATCGGTTTGCAAAGTTTTATCAGAAAGTGTCGATGAAAACTTACAAGACGATAACGTAACCGAAGTTGCCGAATAAATTTAGATATAATTAATTTTTAAAATAAAAACGCAATGAAAAAAACAACATTAACGGTAGTATTACTGCTTTCTATCATTTGCGCATTTGGTCAAAAGAAAGCTGTAAATAGGGCATTTAGCGAAGCTAAAATGGAAAAACCCAACTTTCAGGAAGCCCGTGATAATATTAAAGGAGCACTAACAAATCCAGAAACTAAGGACGATGCCAAAACTTGGTATGTTGCGGGATTTGTAGAAAACTCTTATTTTGAAAAAGACAATGTTCAGAAAACATTGGGAATGACATTGAAAGACGGTGACGGACCAATGTATGATGCGTTAGTAAAAAGTTATGAATATTTTCTTCAAGCCATCGCATTAGACACTTTGCCCAACGAAAAAGGGAAAATCAAACCCCGATATGTCAAAGACATAAGAAAAACATTAAAACAAAACATCGATGGATATGCCAATGCAGGAGTTTATTATTTCACACAAAAAGAGTATAAAAAAGCATACGATGTGTGGGGTATCTATCTAAATATTCCTAAGATGTCTATCATGAAAGGCGAAAAAGAAGGCCTTCCGGCAGATTCAACTCTGGCTATTTTAGAATTTAACAGGGCACTGGCAGCACTTCAAACCAATGATACGACATTAGCCATAAAAGCGTTGAACGAAGCAAAAGGAAATGGATACAATCAAAACGATATCTATAAATATCTCGTATATGAATATGAGATGACACAAGATACGGCCAATCTGATTAAAACACTTCAAGAAGGTGAAAAACTATTCAAAAACGAAATGGTTGAAGTGAAAGACGAGAACGGAAATACCAAAATGCAGAAAGAGAATACCTACACATTGAAGTTGATCAATCTTTATATATTTAGCGGGAAATACGATGAAGCCATAGCTACACTCGAATCTGTATTGGCCGACGAACCTAACAATGCAGAATATTGGAATGTAAAAGGAAATCTGTATGAATCCCAGAAAAAGTACGATCAATCCATAGAATGTTTTGAGAAGGCAATCTCCATAAATCCATCTTATGCCGATGCTTTGGGCAGCATAGGACGTGTTTATTTTAATCTGGCTGTTCAAAAAAATAATGAAATCAGCACGATAACAGACAATGCGAAATATACAGAAGCAAGAGAAAAAGAAGTTCTTCCTTTGTTTGAGAAATCTCGTCCTTATTACGAAAAAGCATATGAATTGAAACCGGACGAACCCGACTATAAATATGCATTACGTAATATCTATTATAATTTGAACGATGCAGAAAAATTAAAAGCTATTGAAGGTCAATAATTTTCGCATTGCATAGATAATTCATAGGGAAATCCGGTTCACATTTCATGTGAACCGGATTTCTTGTAAGTATATAAATAGCTGTTTTTCATTTTATTAAATTAATATCTCTAATATTTTATTTAACATAATACAAATTATAGGACAAATTTAATTCAAATAATAATATATCCTCCACAAACTCTTTAATTCGATATATAATTTGTATATTTGTAAATATGATGTACCAAAAATCTATTCAGGATTTTATTTTAGAATATTCTGATTTTGATACTAATAAGTTACGGTTGAAAAATATCCAAGCTGATTTTGATGTAGCTTGGGCCATTCAACAAATCGAAGCCCGTAAAAAGATACGCGACAAGCTACCTACATGGGCTTCAAACATGAATATTGTTTTCCCATCTATTCTATCGACAGAACAATGTTCCTCGGAACTGACCGCACGATATAAGCAAAATTTGATAATTCCGGGAGATACTGTCGATTTGACCGGAGGCTTAGGTGTAGACAGTTTCTTTTTTTCTCAAAAATCAGATCACGTAGTTTATGTGGAGCAATTAGCCGAATATTGCCGAGCGGCAAAACAAAACTTTAAAAACTTATGTACCGATAACATAACCGTTACGCACGACGACTGCATAAACTTTCTACAAAATAACGATCGACATTTTCAAAATATATATATCGATCCTGCGAGAAGAGGCTCCTGCAATAAACGGATATTCGCTATCGACGAATGTGAGCCTAATGTAATAGAGCTTATGCCTATACTTTTCCAATGCGGGAAACGTATCATAATAAAGGTATCTCCTATGGTCGATATAACAGCTACCCTTTCTCTCTTACCAGATATTTCAGAGGTACATGTTGTATCCGTAAAAAACGAATGTAAGGAATTATTATTAGTCATCGATACCGAGTCGGAAAAATCGAGTGATCGAGATACGATTATTCATTGTATACAAATCAATTCTTTTGACAATATATCGGATTTCACGTTTGGAATAAAACAAGAAAAAGGCCTTCCCTACTCGACTTTTTGTAAAAGTATAAAGAAATACCTCTATGAGCCCAACACATCTATACTCAAAGCAGGAGCTTATAAATCTATCGCTATTGAATATAACATAGAAAAGTTACAAACCAATAGCCATTTATATACTTCGGACAACTACATCTCTAATTTTCCGGGACGGAAATTTGAGATCATAGAAACAGTTACATTCAATTCGAAAAATATAAAAGATATCAAAACGAAATATCCTCAGACAAACCTATCGACACGTAATTTTCCCCTAACCACAGCAGAATTACAGAAAAAGTTAAAGACCAAGGACGGAGGTGATTTATATCTTTTCGCCACAACCCTATCGAATGACAACAAAGTATTAATTATCTGCAAGAGAGCGACTAACGCTTAAACATTCGATCCATTTGCCGTTTATCCTCTCTCTCCTTAATCGAATCTCGCTTATCATATTCTTTTTTACCCTTAGCGATAGCAATAACCACTTTTGCCAATCCCTTCTCATTAATAAAAACTCGTGTCGGTATTATTGAAAACCCCGATTCTTTGGCAGCCCTCTCTATTTTCTGAATTTCTTTATGAGTTAATAAAAGCTTTCTGTCTCGCCGAGAAGAATGATTGTTATAAGAACCATAGAAATACTCGGCTATATACATATTTTTTATCCAGATTTCTCCATTATTGATGTAACAAAAAGAGTCCGTCAGCCCGGCCTTACCCCACCGAATTGACTTTATTTCAGTTCCAGACAGCACAATTCCCGCATGAAAGGTATCGAGCAATTCATAATCGAAACTCGCCCTCTTATTTTTTATATTTATTTGTGGTAACTTCATTTCTATACTAATTAAATCAATCCGGGCATCAAAAAGTACAACAGTTTCTGAATGGACAAAGGTATAACAAGAAATAATATGGTTGTAGCCACTACGTATAAAATATTTTTTTGATCTGGAATTTCCATATACCTTTGACTGTTCCAAATCACATAGGCTAACAGAAGGGGTAAAAAATCGACTATAGATGGAAGTTCTATAAACAATCGGATAACAAAAATGAAAATATCAAACAACATATACAATGCTAATGTGTATCCGACAAAACGTTTTATACGAGACTCTGGTTGCAAAACCTCCAACATGTAAGTCGAAAAAATTTTCATTACATATACAAGAGCATAGAAGCCGGCAAAAAATTTCACAAATTCCACGATCGCCAACTGCAAGGCTCTCGGTAAAGAAGCATCGTTAAAAAAATATCCTAAAAAGGATACTATCGCAGTTATTCCCATAAACGGATATAGGAATTGATTCAAAAATATTTGTGTCGCATACGGCACTTTATCCATTTTTTGCCATGTCTTCCCGGGAGAAACAATAAGCAAAAAGAGATGCTTCAAATCGTCCATAAAACTGCTGTATTTCTATATTTGTACGCAAATATAGCATCATTTATTCTATTTTACGACTTCTCTCTTCATATTCTACTATCTCCATAAGGGAAGAAAAAAGTAAAATTCTTATCTTTGTACTTTAAAAATAAAAAAATAGACACCCCGTTTGATATCGCATATTTCACAGGTTAGTCTATATTAAATTAAAAAATATGCCCACAATCTCTCATAGAGGCGAAGTCATGCCGGCCTCTCCTATACGAAAACTTGTCCCTCTCGCCAACAAAGCCAAAGAAAAAGGAATAAAAGTTTTTCATCTAAACATCGGGCAACCCGATTTGCCGACTCCTCAAATAGGGTTGGATGCGTTACGGCACATGCATCGCCGAATACTGGAATACAGTCCTAGTGAAGGCATAAAAAGCCTTCGGGAAAAGTTAGTCCAATATTATGACAAATTCCATATTCATGTGACAGCCGATGATATAATCATCACCACAGGAGGCTCTGAGGCTGTATTATTCTCATTCATGGCTTGTCTGGACCCCGGCGATGAAATTATTGTTCCAGAACCGGCATACGCCAACTACATGGCATTCGCTATCTCGGCCGGAGCAGTAATCAAAACTTTACCCTCTTCTATTGAAGAAGGCTTCGCATTACCTTCTATCGAAAAATTCGAATCTCTAATTACGCCAAAAACTAAGGCTATACTAATCTGTAATCCCAATAATCCCACAGGGTACTTATACACCCAAAGAGAAATGAACCAAATACGGGATCTGGTAAAGAAATATGATTTGTTCCTATTCTCCGACGAAGTATATCGGGAATTTTGCTATACAGGAGCGCCCTATATATCGGCTTTCCACTTAGAAGGGATTGAAGAACAGGTAGTGTTAATAGATTCCGTTTCAAAAAGATACAGCGAATGCGGAATTCGCATAGGAGCCCTGATCACTCGACATAAAGAATTAAAAAAGAGTGTTATGAAATTCTGTCAGGCCAGACTCAGTCCACCGCTTTTAGGACAAATCGTAGCCGAAGCCTCTATCGATGCTCCCGAAAGTTATATGCTTTCTACCTATAACGAGTATGTAGAACGGCGTAAACACCTAATTGACGGTTTAAACCGAATTCCGGGGTGTTACTCCCCTATCCCTATGGGAGCATTCTACACCGTGGCTCGATTACCGGTAGATAATGCCGATAAATTCTGTGAATGGTGTTTATCTGAATTCGAGTACGAAGGACAAACCATATTTATGGCTCCCGCCTCAGGGTTCTATACCACGCCCGGATTGGGGAAAAACGAAGTTCGTTTAGCCTATGTACTGGAAAAAGAAGAACTATCAAAAGCTCTAATCGTTTTACAAAAAGCATTAGAAACATACCCCGGCCGCACCATTAATGAATAATTGGAAATTATATATTGCTAATCGCATACATTTCGACAAACAGCATCGAAAAAAAGCTACCCCACCGGCCGTACGTGTAGCTGTGGCCGGTGTTGCGCTAGGATTAGCCATAATGATACTGTCGGTTGCGATTGTCATCGGTTTTAAAAAAGAAATCCGAAGCAAAGTTGTAGGATTCGGCGCACACATTCAGATAACGTCATTCGATAATAACATGACTTACGAAAAGCAGCCGATTCAATATACCGATAGTCTGCGTGAAATACTGTCAGACCGCGATGACATCACAAAAATAGATCCTATCGGGACCAAACTGGGTATGATAAAGACCGATACCGATTTTATGGGAACGGTTCTGAAAGGAGTTACCCCCGACTATAACTGGTCTTTTTTCAAGAAATATCTGGTCGATGGCTGTTTACCCAAAATTCAAGACTCAATAATATCCAACGAAGTCCTCGTTTCCAAAACCATAGCAGATAAATTGGACCTGCATATCGGGGATAAAATATACTGCTACTTTATCCAAGAGCAAGTAAGAGCTCGACGATTTTCTATTTCAGGAATATATCAGACCGATTTTTCGGATTATGACAAACTGTTGATTATCGGAGATGTAAGACATGTTCAACGCCTTAACGATTGGAATCCCGACCAGTATAGCGAAATAGAACTAATGGTAAAAGATTTCGATAGAGCCGACGACATAGCATATGAACTATATACACAATTAATAGACCGTCCCGATGATTATGGAACACATTATTATCCTCAATCCATTCGCACATTGAATCCGGTCTTTTTCGGCTGGCTCGATTTACTCGATATGAACGTCTGGATCATACTTATTCTCATGGCTGCCGTATCTGGCTTTACCATGATTTCAGGATTGCTCATTATTATATTGGAACGAGCGAATATGATTGGCATATTGAAAGCATTAGGAGCGAACAATACCTCTATTCGGAAAATATTTTTATACGTATCGGTTTTCCTTGTCGGGAAAGGTATGATATGGGGAAATATTATTGGTGTCGTCTTATGCCTGATTCAACGACACTTTCACATTGTAACACTCAATCCCGAAGCATACTACGTGCCTTATGTTCCTATCGAAATAAATTTTTGGTACGTTTTATGGTTGAACATCGGCTGCATGCTTGTATCGGTTTTGATGTTGATCGCACCTTCCTATTTGGTTGCGCTTATTCGCCCGGCCAAATCTATAAAATTCGAATAAGCGCCCTACTCGACTTCTTGTTGCTTCGGTAAAAACAGGTTGAGTAAGATATATCCTAAAATACCGGATACGAGAGACCCCATTACAATACCGAGTTTCGCATGCTCCAACAATTCTATTCCTTCTGGCCCCATATTACCAAAAGAAAGATTTGCAATAAACAAAGATACTGTAAAACCAATACCACCCAACACAGATACTGCCGCTAACGACTTCCATGTAGAGTGTGTCGGCATCGGAACAATTTTCAGTTTAATGATTAACCAAGAAGAGAAAAAGATACCCACAAATTTTCCGAACAACAACCCGACAAAAACGGCCAAACTAATACCCGTAAATAACGAAGACAATTCTATTCCCGACAAAACGATCCCTGCATTGGCAAAAGCGAATAAAGGGATAATAAGATAGTTGATCACCGGATGCAATGTATCTTCAAGGTCTTGTAACGGGCTTATCACTTTATCGGATGCAGATTCTATACTCTTCAAACAGTTTATTTGATCTTTGGAGAGCATTATCGAGCTATCGCTGTCCCCATGAAACTGTTCCTGCGGGAAATTAGCTATTTCATCTCGAATCGTACTGATAAAACGAGTAGTCGCCAATACCGGTTTAGCGGGAATACAAAAAGCCACTAATACACCGGCTATCGTAGGGTGAATACCTGAATTTAAGAATAAAAACCAAACTACACCGCCAAGTATGAAATAGAACATTTTACTATTGATTCCGGCACGTCCGCCCAACCATAAAATCAAAAATATGCCGGCAGCATAAAACAAGTAAGTAACCGATATATGACTGGAATAGAAAATCGCAATAACCAATATACCTCCTATGTCATCGACCACCGCCAATGTTGTTAGGAATATTTTCAAGGAAATGGGGACTCTTTTTCCCAACATAGCCAAAACGCCCAACGAAAAAGCAATATCTGTCGCCATAGGAATGGCGCTCCCTCTCAGGAAATCACTGCCTCTGCCAATATACATAAATAATAAAACAGGAATAACCATTCCACCAATAGCGGCAACGATCGGTAATAATGCTTGCTTTATGGACGTCAACTCTCCAACCAATACCTCTCTCTTTATTTCCAGTCCGATAGAAAAAAAGAAAATCGCCATCAATGCATCGTTGATAAATTCCATTACGGTCATAGGATGCCCATTATGGCTAAATAAGTTGAAATCCCCCAACTGTAAAGATATAGGTTGTGCCCACCAAGAAAAATACATATCGGCAATCGGAGAATTAGCGATGATAAAAGCCAACAATGTCGCCACTATCAAAACATTACCTCCGCTGGCATAATTTTTAATCGACTTTTTTATGGCATATAAGCTATCCATATAACATTCCGTATTTGTAATTTAAACAAAGAAAGCCTTTTACGGTTTTCCAATGACGAAAAAAAGAAACCGATTTACCCTAATCGAGTTTCAATACCGCTAGAAATGCTTTTTGAGGCACTTCTACCGAACCGATTTGTTTCATACGCTTTTTCCCTTTTTTCTGTTTTTCCAACAGTTTTCGTTTCCGGCTAATATCACCGCCATAACATTTTGCCGTAACATCTTTACGCACTGGTTTGATCGTTTCTCTGGCTATAATTTTAGCCCCGATTGCGGCCTGAATAGCGATCTCGAATTGCTGGCGAGGAATAAGCTCTTTCAACTTTTCACACATTCTTCGTCCAAAAGTTACCGCATTGTCTACGTGCGTCAACGTCGACAAAGCATCCACCGACTCCCCGTTTAAAAGAATATCGAGTTTGACCAATTTAGACTCCCTGAAATCATGAATATGATAATCGAAAGAAGCATACCCTTTCGATATACTTTTAAGTTTATCATAGAAATCAATGACAATTTCTCCTAACGGCATATCGTAGATAATCTCTACTCTATTCCCCGATATATATTCCTGCTTGACCAGCTCTCCACGCTTCCCCAGACACAAAGTCATAATAGGTCCGATGTAGTCGGTCGAAGTAATGACCGATGCCCGTATATAAGGTTCTTCGATATGATCTATCAACGTAGGATCTGGCAATCCAGAAGGATTATGAACCTCCACCATTGCACCTTTCTTATCGTAAACCTTATAAGAAACATTCGGAACCGTGGTAATAACGTCCATATTGAATTCTCTATCCAATCTTTCCTGAATAATTTCCATATGGAGCAGCCCCAAAAAGCCACATCGGAAACCAAAGCCCAAAGCCGCAGATGATTCAGGTTGAAAAGTCAAGGATGCATCGTTTAATTGCAGCTTTTCCAATGAAGCTCTCAGGTTCTCAAAATCTTCTGTTTCGATGGGATACACTCCGGCAAAGACCATAGGCTTAACTTCTTCGAATCCATCGATTGCCGAAGAACACGGTCGCTCTATATGGGTAATCGTATCTCCCACTTTCACCTCTCTGGACGTTTTTATTCCGGAAATAATGTATCCTACATCGCCGGCCGACAACTCTTTTCGAGGAACCATATCCAATTTCAAAACACCTATCTCATCGGCCTCATACTCTTTTCCGGTCGCAACGAATTTTACCTTATCGCCGGTTTTTATTCGTCCGTTACAAATTTTGAAATAAGCGATAATTCCTCTGAATGAGTTAAATACAGAATCGAAAATAAGGCACTGTAACGGTGCATCCACATCTCCCTGAGGAGGATTTACCCGTTCTATAATAGCCGAAAGAATATCTTCGACCCCCTGTCCTGTTTTTCCGCTGGCACGTATAATTTCTTCCCGTTTACACCCCAGCAAATCAATAATTTGGTCTTCTACTTCATCGGGACGAGCGCTATCCAAATCTACTTTATTGACAACCGGTATGATTTCCAAGTCATGTTCAATCGCCATATACAGATTGGAAATAGTCTGTGCTTGTATTCCCTGAGAGGCATCGACGATAAGCAATGCACCTTCACATGCGGCAATAGACCGAGAAACCTCATAAGAGAAATCCACGTGCCCCGGAGTGTCTATAAGATTCAGAATATACTTTTCACCCTTGTAAATATATTCCATCTGTATTGCATGACTTTTGATCGTAATTCCCCGTTCTCGTTCCAAATCCATATTGTCGAGAACTTGATCCTGTAAATCTTTGTCTGCAATGGTTTTGGTATACTCCAACAAGCGATCGGCCAGGGTACTTTTTCCGTGGTCTATATGTGCAATAATACAAAAATTGCGTATATTTTTCATTGAAATTAATCTGATAGTGTGCGCAAAGATAACGATTTTTACAATAATGGGCAATAGACAAAAAGGGGTAGCTCACAAGATGAGCTACCCCTCTTACAAATATAAATACAATTTTATTTCTTGAAATAACGATTGTATAAACCTTCGAAGCCTTTACCGTGGCGAGCTTCGTCCTTAGCCATTTCATGTACAGTGTCATGTATAGCATCATAGCCAAGTTCTTTGGCACGTTTTGCAATACGCATTTTGTCTGCACAAGCTCCACTTTCAGCTTCCATACGAGCTTTTAGATTTTTCTCTGTATTCCAAACGATTTCTCCCAAAAGTTCTGCAAACTTAGATGCATGTTCAGCCTCTTCCCAAGCATAACGTTTAAAGGCTTCTGCCACTTCGGGATAACCTTCACGATCTGCCTGACGGCTCATGGCAAGGTACATACCTACTTCGGTACATTCACCCATGAAATGAGCTTTAAGACCCTCCATAACTTCGGCATCCTCTACTACACCGTCACCGATATGATGTTCCGTTACAAAATCAAGTTCATCTGATTCAACAACTTCTTTGAATTTTGAACGAGGTTGTTTACATTGCGGGCAAAATTCAGGAGCTTCATCACCTTCGTATACGTAACCGCATACTGTACAAATAAATTTTTTCATGATTGGTTATTTTAGTTAGTTATTTAATGTTGAGTTTTCTTCTGGCAAGATGGACACGTTCCCTTACAATAAACTTGAATATCAGAAATATCATAATCCTTCAAAGATTCTATTTGTAAAGGGGGTAAATCAAAATCGAATATCTCTCCGCAAGAAGCACATTTAAAATGCAAATGCGGAGTCTCCCGGGCATCAAAACGGGCATTTTTCTCATCGATCGTAATCATCTGTATAACACCGTGTTCTGTTAATAAATTTAAAGTGTTATAAACAGTAGCTTTGGACAACGTCGGAATAGATGGATATAAAGCATTGAATATCGTATCGGCTGTGGGGTGTGTATGGTGTGTCATCAAATAATCCAACACGGCCATGCGTTGCACCGAAGGCTTTATATTATATCGTCGTAATCTATTTTGTGCCGATTCTTTCATCTTTCTTTATTTGTAATGATTACAATTTTGTAATGGCAAAAATAATATATTTCTAAATACGAAAATAAAAATTATTGTTAATAATTTTATTATTCTATCAAATATCCGGGTAATGTCCTACAATTATACTGGGAAGCCATAGCTTCCCCATAAGCGCCTGCCGATCGAATGGCAATCAAATCACCTCTTTTTGTCTCGTTGAGCATTACATCTCTCCCGAAACAATCCGAAGATTCACAAATAGGTCCAACGACATCATATCGACACTTCTCCATATCCGAAGTGATATTCTCGATGCAATGATGTGCCTGATAAAGTGCCGGACGAATCAAATCGGTCATACCGGCATCTACGATAACAAACTGTTTTTCGATACCCTTCTTGATATATAGTACTCTGGTTATCAACGATCCGCATTGACAAACGATAGAACGTCCCAACTCGAAATGCAACTGTTGGCCCCCTCTCAAATTCAGATTATGCTGAAAAATATCGAAATAACGACCGAAATCGGGAATAGGATTTTTATCGGGATTTTCGTAATCGACTCCCAATCCACCACCTACATTAATATGTTTTACTTGAATATTGCGCTTCGACAAATCGTCTTGTAATTGGTTGATTCGCTCGCAAAGAACATGAAATGTTTCTAAATTCAATATTTGAGAACCTATGTGAAAATGAAATCCCACAAGCTGAACATGCGGAGAACGTTGTATTTGCGAAAATATCGAATCCAACATTTCGATAGGAATACCGAATTTATTTTCACTAAGTCCTGTCGTAATATACTCATGAGTATGAGCATCGATATTCGGATTAATACGCAATGCAATCGAAGCTATATTCTCCTTTTTCTTGGCAAGTTCTTCTATAACCGACAACTCCTCTGCCGATTCCACATTAAAGCAAAATATCTTCTTTTCAAGGGCATATTCTATTTCCCAGTCGGCCTTTCCAACCCCGGCAAATACAATTTTTTTTGCAGGAAACCCAGCCTCCAAAGCAGCTTTTATTTCCCCTCCGCTCACACAATCGGCTCCTATTCCCGAAGCCGCAATAAGTTTCAATATTTCTGGATTAGCATTGGCTTTTACAGCATAATGGACATGATAATTCCGCTCTCCTGCCAAGCGAATCAGTTTTGCTAATGTGTTACTCAGCAATGTCTTATCATAATAATAAAAAGGAGTCTTCGTTATATTGAAATGACTGATGGGAAACATTCTACACACAAAAATTTAAATGTCATGTAGAGATATTTCTACATGACAATATATTATTTATTCTCAAAAAGATAATGACTTAAAGACCGAAGAGCCTTTACCTTATCCTCCCGGCGAACCAAGAAAGAAATATTGTAATTACTTCCTCCATAAGATATCATTCGCACGGGAATATCTTTCATGGCTTGAACAGCTTCGGACTCAAATCCGACATTATTCCATTCCAAATCCCCGACAACGCAAATGATCACCATATCTTCATCGACAGTCACGGTTCCGAATTTACGCAAATCGTCGAGAATTTCTTGCAGATGTTTGGTGTTGTCTATCGTAAGAGAAACTCCCACTTCCGATGTCGTCACCATATCAATAGAAGTCTGATAGCTTTCAAATATTTCGAATACCTTCCGCAAGAAACCATACGCCAATAACATTCTCCCCGATTTTATTTTTATGGCTGTAATATTCTCCTTCGCGGCAATAGCTTTAATTTGCCCATCTGATGAATGATCGTAAATCAGAGTACCCGGAGCTTCGGGCTGCATCGTATTGAGAAGTCTCACCGGAATGTTATTCAACTTGGCCGGCAATACACATGTAGGATGCAATATCTTCGCACCGAAGTAGGCCAATTCTGCGGCCTCCTCAAATTGCAGGAAACGAACAGGCTTCGTGTTCTCTACAAACCGAGGGTCGTTATTGTGCATACCATCGATATCGGTCCATATTTGTATCTCTTCTGAATTGATTGCCGCACCTATCAACGACGCTGAATAATCGCTACCTCCTCTTTGAAGGTTATCTATTTCTCCATAAGCATTCCTGCATATATATCCCTGAGTAATGTAAATTTCGGCGTCTGGACTTTCTTGAAGCAATGAAAGCAATTTATTTTTAATAAATTGGTTGTCAGGCTCTGAATTTTTGTCTGTACGCATATAATCAAGAGCAGGAATAATAACCGATTTCACACCTTGCTCCAATAAATAGTTATTCATCATCGCAGTCGACATCAACTCGCCCTGAGCCAAAATAACTTTTTCCTCAAATAAAGTGAACAAATCTTTTGTAAAGGAACGAATATGGTCGAAACACCCTTTAATTACTTCGAGTGTCTTTTGCTTATACTCGTCGGTACTATACAATTCGTCTATGACTTTATTGTATTTCCTTTCGAGGTTTCCGATCGTTTCCCTAGCGCCATCTGTATTTTTCTTATACAAATAATCAGATATTTCCACTAAGGTATTCGTTGTTCCGGCCATAGCCGACAACACTACGATTTTCCGATTCCCATCACAAATTAATTTGGCAACATCTTTCATGCATTGAGCACTGCCGACGGAAGTTCCACCAAATTTGAGTACTTTCATTTTTTATTTACTTGTTTTTAATATAACAAAACGGTTCTTATTTCTTCGCAAAAATATGTCTTTTTTGCGGGATTATCAACTATTCGCCATTAAACTTCTACCAAACTTTTATCTTCGCATTTCAAGATTCTTCCCGGGAATTCCTCTACCAAATTCAAATTGTGAGTCGTCATGATAACGGCGGTTCCTGTTTCGCAGATGTGATGAAGTAACGACACGATTTGTTGCCCGGTTTGAGGATCGAGATTTCCAGTAGGCTCATCGGCCAAGATGATTTTAGGAGAATTCAATAAAGCTCTGGCTATGACGATTCGCTGTTGTTCGCCCCCCGATAGCTCATGAGGCATTTTGTAAGATTTTTTGCGCATGCCCACTTGATCCAAGACTTCCGACACACGGGTGTCTATCTCCTCTCTATCTTTCCAACCGGTAGCCCTCAAAACAAAAGCAAGGTTCTCGTATACCGAACGATCGGTCAATAACTGAAAATCTTGAAACACGATACCCAGTTTTCGTCTCAAATTGGGTATCTCTTTATTTTTGAGGTGACGAACATCGAAATCAAGCACGATTGCCTCTCCTTCATAAATAGGCAAATCGGCATACATCGTTTTCAGCAGACTACTTTTTCCACTACCCACACGTCCGATGAAATAGACAAATTCACCGCTGTATAACTCAAAATTGATATGTTTCAATATAGTCAGTTCCTCCCGGCAAATCTGCACATCGGTATATTTGACAAGCAACTTCTTTTCCATAGCTTTTTATTGATGTCTTTTCTGTAATTCTCGAACTAAATCTTCTATGCGATGCCCTTTCGAAGTAAGCAACACGATCAAATGGTACAACAAATCCGAGGCTTCATAAATAAGACGGTCATCGGTCCCATTCGTAGCTTCGATGACTGTCTCCACAGCCTCCTCTCCCACTTTCTGTGCCATACGGTTTATCCCCGACTGAAAAAGCGAGGTGGTATATGAGCCTTGGGGCATCTCTTGTTTTCTCCGTTCTATGAAATCTTGCAAATACCCGATGAATGAAAGTGCATCTTCATTTTTTTCTCCAAAACAAGTATCCGTCCCGGTATGACATACAGGGCCACACGGAGTTACCTTAATCAGAAGCGTATCGTTATCACAGTCCGGTAGAATGGATTTCACCTCTAAGAAATTCCCGCTTTGTTCTCCTTTGGTCCACAATCGACCTTTCGTCCGACTGAAAAATGTCACTCGATTCGTATCTAAGGTTTTATGAAAAGCCACTTCATTCATAAACCCTACCATAAGTACTTTTTGAGTAACATCGTCTTGAACGACGGCTGGAACAAGCCCACCCATTTTTTCAAAATCCAACTGTATCGTTTCTTTTTCCATAAATCTACCTCCTCACAGGAATACCACTTTCCGATAAATATTTTTTCAACTCAGGAATCGTTATCTCGCCAAAATGAAATACGCCCGCAGCCAATGCGGCATCGGCCTTGCCACGGAGAAACGCATCTTTAAAATGCGCCTTCGTACCCGCTCCTCCCGAAGCTATGATTGGGATAGGTAATAGTCGGTGAAGTTCCAATAACGCTTCATGGGCATATCCGCTTCGAGTGCCATCATGAGTCATGCTTGTAAAGAGTATCTCACCCGCTCCCCTTTCAGCTGCTTCCAAAGCCCATTCAAAAAGCGTTCGTTGGGTAGCGACTTTTCCACCATTCAAATAACAAACCCAGTTTCCATTTTCAAAGTTAGCATCTATTGCGATAACACAAACTTGTGAACCGAATTTTTTTGCCACATCGTCTATAATTTGCGGATTTTTCAGAGCCGAAGAATTCAACGACACTTTATCCGCCCCTACATTCAATAGACGGTCTATATCTTGTAAAGAGTTGACACCGCCTCCGACAGTAAAAGGTATGTCGATACGGGAAGCCACCCGTTTCACCAAATCGGTGAACGTGCTACGACCCTCGCTCGACGCAGTTATATCGAGGTAAACAAGTTCATCGGCTCCCTCTTTACTGTATATTTCGCCCAATAAAACCGGGTCGCCGGCCTCTTTGAAATCCACAAACTTCGTTCCCTTCACGGTCTTTCCGTCTTTCACGTCGAGACACGGTATAATACGTTTAGCCAACATAACTTTGATTTTTAGCGACAAACCGGGATATTTCCGACAATAATATTTTCCCCTCGTAAATCGATTTTCCCAATATTACGGCAGGAACACCTATGGATTGCAACGACTCTATGTCGTTCCACGAAGCGACTCCTCCGCTCGCAATTAGGTAAATTTCGGGAATCTCCGACAGCATGGATTCATACAAATTCACGGCACAGCCCTCCAACATACCATCTCGGCTTATATCTGTCGTTATTACTTTATAAACACCCGCCTGAGCATATTCGCGGACATACGGAATCAATTCCCACTCCGATTCTTCGAGCCACCCGTTTATTGATATTTTCCCGTCTCGGGTATCTGCACCCAAAATTATATGCTCTTTGCCATACCGATCGAGCCATTGGAGGAACAAACTACGATTCTTCACAGCGATACTTCCTCCCGTCACCATATCGGCGCCGCACTCAAATGCGATACGCAAGTCTTCGTCACTTTTTATTCCTCCGCCAAAATCGACGGAAAGAGTCGTATGAGTAGCTATTTGTTCAAGCGTCCTATAATTTACGACATGATCGGCTTTCGCACCGTCCAAATCGACCAAATGTAGCCTGTTCAATCCATTGTCTTGAAACGCTTTCGCCACTTCCAACGGATTTTCATCATATACCTTTCGACAAGAGTAATCCCCTCGCGACAACCGGACACATCGACCGTTCATTATATCTATGGCAGGAATCAACTCGATCATAACGAAAGAAAATTTTCAAGAATTCGCATACCTACTGTACCGCTCTTTTCCACATGGAACTGGGTCGCATAAAAATTACCTTTATTTAAAGCCGCACTAAATGGAATTACATAGTTACACTCCGCCACAAAAAACTCCGATACAGGAGCATAATAACTATGTACAAAATAGGCATAGCTACCTTCGGGAATGCCGGTGAACAAAGGGCCTTTCAAACGAGTCAGTACATTCCACCCCATGTGAGGAATCTTCTGTTCGGTATCTTCTGGAACAAACCGACGGACTACCGTATCGAATATACCCAATGTGTCAACATCTCCTTCTTCGGAGTGTTTGCATAAAAGCTGCAATCCGATGCAAATAGCCAACACCGGCTGCGTGAGATTGACGATAACCCTATCTAACCCGTGCTCTTGCAAATATTTCATCGCCGAAGAAGCCTCTCCCACTCCGGGAAAAAGGACCTTGTCGGATTGCGACAACACGTCGGGAGAATCGCTAACAACCGGCGTTACACCCAATCGGCGTAACGCACATTCGACCGAATATACATTTCCGGCATTATATTTTATGATAGAGACTTTCATAAATTATAAAATTGCCACATTTATATTTGCAAATATAAATATTTATCTACATTTTCAAAAATTATATTGACAAAACACGCACATATTGCTTATATTCTTTCTCTTTTGACAAACTATCCTTATATTTATTTTCGTTACCTTTGCGTAAAATATGAAACAGTTGCCACACAACTGCATATTTTAATGACATCTACGTTATATTTGTACACGAAAAAACAATGAATACATGAGAATCTCGGGATATTGCCATAACTCATCGACAGGAATAAAGCTTATCATTCTGCTACTCTTAATTTTATGGGGAGCTCTAATCGTTGCCATTCCCATGTTTTTTGTAAAAGGCTCTAATGCATTGTTGATAGCCATGTATTTACAAAACATAGGCATGTTCATTCTCCCGGCATGGATCGCTGCGACTCTGTTTTGGGGAAATGCAGGAAAATCCCTTTATTTGAATAAAGCCCCGCGTATCATAGAATTGTTAGGGATAATCGCTTTATTCATCGTTGCGACTCCGGCTCTTAACAGAATCGTAGAATGGAATGAAGCCATGAACCTGCCCGAAGCGCTGTATAATATTGAACAATGGATGCGTCAACAAGAAAATGCTGCGACAAAGATAACCGAACAAATTCTGCAAGTAAATTCATTTTCTCATTTCTTAGCCGTCATTTTCGGGATTGGAATCCTCACCGGAATTGGCGAAGAAATGATTTTCAGAGGTGTTCTTCAACGAATCGTACAAGACAAAAATCACCGGGCACATGTAGCCGTGTGGATTTGTGCATTCCTGTTCAGTGCCATACATTTACAATTCTATGGTTTTATACCTCGATTATTATTAGGCGCATTCTTCGGATATCTATTGGTATGGAGCAAAAATCTATGGCTACCGATATTCGCCCACCTGTTCAATAACAGCACGGTCGCGTGCATTTCCTATTTTACAAATGACAAATCCCCCGATAATCTGATAGAGACGGTCGGCACAAGCGGTTCCCCTACGAGCTGGCTGGCAGGAGCAAGCCTTATCGGTACGGTAATTTTATTATACGTGCTTTATAAAAAAGTTTTTGTCTCGAAATCAAAGGAATTTTTTCCGATGGAAGATAAAATTACGCCCTAAATATTTTTCCCGGACAACGGGATTTTCTGCCAGTTCCTCCGATGTGCCCTGAAAAAGTATTTTACCCTCGAATAATAAATAAGCACGGTCGGTAATACTCAGTGTTTCAGGCGCATTATGGTCGGTTATCAAAATGCCGATATTTTTTTCTTTCAGCTTATATACAATAGACTGGATATCTTCCACGGCAATAGGATCGACTCCTGCAAAAGGCTCATCGAGCATAATAAATTTAGGACTAATAGCCAAACAGCGTGCAATTTCGGTTCTACGCCTTTCTCCTCCCGATAGTTGGTCTCCCAAATTTTTACGTACCTTCTGTAATCGAAACTCAGCGATTAAACTTTCCAGTTTATCCCGCTGATACTCTTTGGTGGTATGAGTCATTTCCAAGACACACCGGATATTATCTTCCACCGACAACTTGCGAAACACCGAAGCCTCTTGCGCCAAATACCCGATACCGATTTGCGCCCGTTTATAAACCGGATAATCTGTAATGTCGAGATCATTCAGATAAATATGCCCCTGATTGGGGGTTATCAATCCGGTCGTCATATAGAAAGTCGTTGTCTTTCCTGCGCCATTCGGGCCCAACAACCCCACGATTTCCCCCTGTGTAACATCTATCGACACATGGTTCACAACCGTCCGCTGACGATATTTCTTTACCAAATCTTCGGTTCGCAGCACCATATTATTTTCCGAAGATTCCAAATCCGATTGAACATTCAAATGAACCTTCTCTTCGGTATTGGCAGCCACCGGTTGATGCTTAAAAAATTTGGAAAACATATTTCTACCTTTAAAATTATCTGCAAAAATAGTGAAAGGTAAGCGCAGAGGCAAGCGAAAATTGCATTTTCGACTTGACTATGCCAAACCGCATTCAATCTTCACAGAGACAAAGATATTGAAAATAGACAATCCCATCAGTCGTTTT
The DNA here is from genome assembly GCF_000296465.1 of Barnesiella intestinihominis YIT 11860. Classification (NCBI taxonomy): domain Bacteria; kingdom Pseudomonadati; phylum Bacteroidota; class Bacteroidia; order Bacteroidales; family Barnesiellaceae; genus Barnesiella; species Barnesiella intestinihominis. The sequence continues at coordinate 689,871 of NZ_JH815204.1, read as the reverse complement.
AACGAAATAAAATGATTGAGAACTTAATTCTACTATAAAAGATAATGGCTCATCGATTCTTTTCATTACTTTTGTTCTTCAATAATCCAATTAGCGGATATGATTATACAAGATTCATTAAAAAAGTTCGGAGATTACGTCTTGTTAATGAGACGCGTATTTACAATACCGGACCGATGGAGAGAGTTTTTCAAAAGATATATTTCCGAAATATACAAATTAGGAATAGACTCTATTCCCATCGTCATTACTATTTCCGTTTTCATCGGAGCCGTGATTGCCATACAAATGCAAAAGAATGTGGTATCGCCCATGATACCGGCCTACGCCGTAGGATTGGCTACCCGAGATGTCATCTTATTGGAATTTTCCTCTTCCATACTATGTCTGATCTTGGCCGGTAAAGTCGGGTCAAACATAGCCTCCGAAATAGGAACCATGCGGGTAACCGAGCAAATAGACGCACTCGAAATTATGGGTGTCAACTCTGCCAACCTGTTGATATTACCCAAAATCGCGGCAATGGTCTCTTTCATTCCGGTGTTGGTCGTGTTCAGTATGGCGAGTGGTATTACAGGCGGATTCCTGATAGCCCAATTCACCGACATAATTTCCGTGTCAAAATACATCTATGGACTACAAAGTTTTTTTAATGAATATTACATTTGGCAAGCCATATTCAAAGCACTCTTCTTCGCCTTTGTCATCAGTAGCGTAGCCTCGTACTATGGATACAAAGTGAAAGGCGGAGCACTCGAAGTCGGGCAAGCCAGTACCGACTCTGTCGTGGTAAGCAGCGTTATCGTTCTTCTTCTCGACGTGGTTCTCACTCAAATTTTATTTTGATGATAGAAGTTAATAATATATCCAAATCATTCGACGGGAAAGTCATTCTACACAATGTCTCCGCCAAATTCTACTCAGGAAAGACAAACTTAATTATCGGGCAAAGTGGATCGGGCAAAACGGTATTGATGAAATGTATCGTTGGTCTCATGCAACCCGATAAAGGACAAGTTATTTATGACGGTAGAGACATCACTTCGATGTCGGCTTCACAAATTAAAGAACTTCGGAACGAAATAGGCATGCTATTTCAAGGCTCGGCCCTATTCGATTCAGAGACGGTATTGGGCAATGTCATGTTTCCGCTAAGAATGTTCACACGAGACACCTATGCCGCTTGTAAAAAAAGAGCAGAATTTTGTTTAGAGCGTGTTAATCTAAAAGGAGTTAACGATTTGTATCCGTCGGAGATCAGCGGAGGTATGCAAAAACGCGTGGCGATAGCTCGTGCCATCGCATTGAATCCCAAATACTTATTTTGTGACGAGCCTAACTCGGGACTCGATCCGAAAACCTCTATCCTTATCGACGAATTATTAAGCGATATTACACACGAATACAATATAACGACAATCATCAATACCCACGATATGAACTCTGTAATAGGAATCGGTGAAAATATTGTCTTTATTAATAAAGGACACAGAGAGTGGGTAGGAAATCGTGCCAAAATATTCACATCATCTAACGAAGCTCTGAACGACTTTGTCTTTGCGACTCGCTTATTCAAGGAAGTAAAAGGCTATATGATCGAAGAATACCGCAAACACGAATCGGCCGACGAATGAGTATAAGTATATATTTTTTGTAGGCGATTAATTCATTAAAGTTAATCGCCTTTTATTTTTTTTGAGAATATTTTGTTTTTTAATAAATATTCCCTTTCTTTGAGAAAAGAAACACCCCAATTTGCGTACTATGAAATTCTATCGAAATACCATGCTGATATTTTGTGCATTATTAGGATTCTCAAAAAGTTCCATTGCACAATCAATGCCATTTGGAGATTACAATACAAGTTTCATTACACCGTTATCAGCTCAACTTAACCGATATGATTTTTATCCGGTTTCAAAATCGACCGGTACGACAAATATCAATATCCCTCTATTTTCTATACCTACTCCCGATGATACCCAAATTTCCTTTAACTTATCCTATCACTCCTCTGGAATAAAAGTCGAAGATCCCGTCGGTATATTAGGATATGGTTGGAGCATATTGCCAGGATTAAGAATTACTCGTATGCAATTCGGAAAAGTGGACGAACACTGCAAACTATTACCATTAAATTATAATACATCAATATTTCCTCGAAGTTATTGGGCTAGACCAAATACTGACGAAGAAGCTATATGGGGATACGACGGAGAACATGATATATTTTTCATAAATACAATTGACCAAAATACGAGTTTTATTATCGAAAAAAACAACAATTGTTTCACTGCTAAACAAATAAAACAAACTCCTTTAAAAATCGAAGTTATCGGGACCGCAGAAGGATTCAAAGTTACCGATGATCAAGGGGTTGTCTACATATACGGAGGCAACAGCGATTATACCATAGAGACGTCTGCATGTAAACAAGTTTATCTTTTAAAAGAGATTATATACACCGATAGTCAAAAAATTAGTTTTAACTATGGGAGAGAAATCATTAAAACATCGACTCCCACCCAATCCCACAAATTAGTTTATACCACGTCCAACGATTGGGAAATTATTTCCGTCAACAACCCGGTTGTTCAAGGTGACTGCATTCTGAAATCTATTACATTTCCATTGGGTAAAGTTACCTACGAATATCACTCTTCTCGAAAAGAAATTCTGAAAAACATCAAAATCTATGGCAATAATTCCCAACTGATCAAAACAATATCATTTATAACCGATACCAATAAGAATTTATTACAGTCAGTGACAATACCGGGCTCAGGAAAATATTCGTTCGAATACAACCCTACCACTTTCGAAAACGTTTATGCCCAAGATTTATATGGTTATTATACTGGGAAAAAGAATGCTACTTATATCGATATGATACCTCAAAATACGGTGTTAAAAGCGCTCAATAAAAATATAGGGAATGCACGAAGCTCTGTCGAATCTGCCATGCAAGCCAACATACTACAAAAAATCGTTTATCCTACCGGCGGATACGTTTCATTCGAATATGAAAAAAATCAAGCAATCAATCCCATAGACAATTCCATCGTTATATGCGGACTGCGTCTGAAACAGATGAATATATATACCCCCGAAAATAATCAAACCGTTTCTAAAACATATAAATATGGGAATAACGAATCGGGATATGGAAAATTAGTTACATTACCGTCCGACTGGGACTATTGGATACAACGTAAACGTTACGATTTATCCGATATGTCATACACGGGATATATATATGAAATTATCTCCCAAAGTTCTCTAAACATCTTATATCGAAATAGCTATTTGATATGGTATGACGAAGTTGCCGAATACACCCCGGCTGGGAAAACAGTAGAAAAATACAATTATCAATACAATCAAGGCGGAAGCGGATTTGTAAGTGAATTTTGGCAAATGCTTTATCACAAGCCTTATATCATCGACAGGAAAGTATATAAAGGGAATAATGTTCAAGAGCATACCGAATATGAATATTATGAAGACGAATTGTCTTACATAATGGGCATATCAGTACGATCGAACTTATACTACCCTTCATCAGAACCTGACATTCCCATTCACCTGAACAAAATCTGTCACGATAAAGAAATTGCAGGCATATTCTCTCCCACGGTAAACGGCAATATGATCTCAGGCGATACAGACTCCAACCCCGACTTCACAATCGACAATTATGCTATACACACAGGTCTGTTCCGGTTAGGACGAAAAACGACACGGCTTTACGACGACGAGGCCGTACCTTACGAAATTTCCGAAGAATATCTTTATTCCGACAATCTCCTCTATAATATGACAGGGACTCTTTCCTGTACCAGCTTGGGAGATTCTATATATACTCGTTATTACTACCCGTCCGACGGATATCCCGGATATCCGCAAACAATATGCGACCTACTTTCTCAGCGAAATCTATCGACGACAGTCATTGCGACAGAACAAACAAAAATAAGCGGAAGCAAACAATCGCTTATCTCTGGCAAGAAAGTAATATACGACTCTATTCCGGGTGATTACACCCGAATGTACCCGGTAAAAACCTATTACAAAAACAAGCTACAACCCGATTTTCGCCAAGAAAATCAACGAACCTATTATCCGTTCGGGAAATTGGCGACAGAGACCGGTAGAAATGGAGTAAGCACAGTCTATCTTTGGACAAAAGATAACGGTTCATACCCAGTCGCTAAAATAGTAAATGCCTCGCTTGCCGAAGTAACTGCAATTACCGGTAATCCAGAGAACATTTATAAAAACGGACTGTATTTGGACATAGAGACTCGCTTACGAAACGAATTACCCCATGCTCAAATCACGACCATAAATGCAGCCCCGCTAATAGGAGTGCAGAAAACGACCGATCCGAACGGAATAACGACTCTCTACGTCTATAATTCCGACAACCTGCTGCAAGAAATTATATGGCAAGGTGCTGTCATTAAACGGTATGAATACAACTATCGCAATCGTTAAATACTATCGCCATGAAAAAGACACATCATTTCATACTCTCATTATTTGCCGTAATAATTCCCTGGCAAATGGCGACAGGATTCGATACCTTAGTACTCGATCCCGACTTCATACCTCTACCCGATACGACTTTCGTTACTAATTTCGACAGCGATAGGAATTATATTTTGGAAATCACTCCGGTACAAGGTTCCGGTACAATAGATGTCGACAGTAAATCTATACATCTCAACGCCTCGGGCTCTCGGGTGGCGACAAAAATAACCTATTTCGACGGATTGGGAAGACCCGAACAAGTAGTTCGGCTAGGCATGACTACCGGTCATAAAGATTTGATCGATTATTACCAATACGATGCAGCTGGACGAGAACATAAAAACTGGCTGCCTACTCCTATTTCGTCGACGAACAGGGGAAGATACATACCATTCTCGACCTACGCTTCATTATCCACGAATTTTTACGACGACGAAAATCCCTTTGTAGAAACGAGCTACGAAGGTTCACCGCTAAGCAGACCCGCCGATTTGAGAAAGGCCGGTACAGAATGGCGTTCCCATCCGGCAACGATGACTTACCGTAACAACCGTTCTGCCGAAGTCGGTAAATACACCGTATCGAACGATATATTGCACCGATCTGGATATTATCCGGCAGGACAACTCTCCGTAACCGAAGCGACCGATGAAGATGGGAAAAAGATTCTCACCTATACCGATAAATCTGGACAAATAGTTATGGAACGCCGGGGTGGGAATTGCGATACCTATTATGTCTATGACGACCTCGGGCAATTAATCTATGTTTTGCCCCCCAATGCTTCCGATGCTCTTAATACAGACGGCAGTTGGAATCGCACCCATAGTGTTTTAGCCCTATATGGCTACATCTACACGTATGATGCACGGGGAAACTGTACGAATAAGAAGCTTCCCGGAATAGACGAAATAAAAATGATTTACGACAAAGGAGACCGGTTGGCGATGTCGCAAAACGGGAATCAACGGAAAAAAGACCAATGGACCGTCTATAAATACGACTGTTTCGACCGTTTGCTTTTCTCCTATATAATATCGTCGGGAAACATAGATTTCCAACAAGCCACGCTTCAATGCCGAAACATATTGTTCAACGAAAGCCCCGACCTATCGCCCGGTTCATGGCGAGGAATCGGCTATACCAACAACATATTCTCCCAAGATGAAGTCCAATTACTCACGGTCTACTATTACGACGACTATGGCTTTCTCGACATTTTGGATACCTCTGTCGCCAATCGATTGACCTACAAGAGAAAAACAGGATACTCGCAGCAAGCCGCCGCAAAAACATACCTTACCGGGAAAAGAGTGTATTCACTGACCAACGATGACCAATTCGAAATAGAAGCATTGTATTACGACCGGTTCGGCAATCACATTGCATCTTGTACCCGCAACATAAACGGTGAATACAGCTATGCCTACCAAAAATGCGACCTCTCGGGAACCGTATTGAAATCTTTTGCCGAATACCAAACAGCCGACGGCGGATCTGTCACCGAATCGGCAGAACATACTTACGACCACGACAGCCGTCTTACCCGCACCAGATATACGCTCAACGACACTTTGGTCAACACCCGTTATTTCCAATACGACGAACTCGGTAGATTAACTAGGTTAAGCCGGAATAACGGGACTACACATGCCTCGTATGAATATGACTTGCAAGGAAACATCACGAGTATAAAAGACGTGGATTTCGAACAGAAATTATATTATAACACAGGCGATGGAACTCCGCGTTACAACGGTAAAATATCGTCGATGAAATGGCTCACTCCCTCTATCGACAATACCGATACCATCACCAATGGATATTCGTTCGCCTACGACCAACAGGACAGATTGGTTTCGGCATACTCTTCTTCCGGAAAATACGGACAAGAACGCTATACCGAAGAGTTTACATACGACAAACAGGGAAATATCGCCATGCTGTACCGTTACGGTGGAGAGAACGGTCATTTGATAGACGAAACTTCGTGGAACTATAACGGCAATCAAGTCACCCGAATTACCGATATATCGGGCGACCAGTCTGCCTATAACATAAAGGAATATCACGATTATAACCACTCGGGAGACGATTTCTATTACGACAGTAACGGCAATATGACCGCCGATCTCGACAGGGACATCGTGACCATACGCTACAATGCGATCGACTTGCCCGATACCGTCCAGTTCAAAAACGGGTCGACCATCATCTACCACTATTTAGCAGACGGACGCAAGATAAAAGCCCAATATACCACCTCCTATTCGGCGATAATCGTTCCTCGCGGAGAGACATTGGCCAGCATGGACCTTACCATACGGGCAATGAGTTCGATGTCGGCATGGAACGGACCGCTGGAATATATCGGCTCGCCGTTTGCCTGCGATTCTCTCATTCGCATTCACAACCGATACGGCTACTACGATTGCCGAGAGAAAGAGTTCCGATACTATGCCACCGACTATCAGGGAAATGTACGCACTGTTTACAGTAATATCAAAATCAATATCATCAAGCCTGTCAAGACTTTGAGCTCATCGACAAATATAGTCCTGCCCCCCATCAGGCTCGTCAAAGTGCATCAACGTATGCAATATTATCCCGACGGACTTCCCTACGACGAATGCTATCGTGCCGACGAACAACCTTACAAATATGGTGAACTGGAATTTATAGAGATGCACGGCTTCGATTCTTACGACAACGGCCGTCGTCACTACTCCCCTGCCATGCATCGGTTCACCTCTTTCGACCCGTTGGCCGAGCATTTTTATCACGAATCGCCCTATGCCCATTGTGGAAACGACCCGGTGAATTATATCGACCCCTCTGGTATGGATTACTGGGGGACAAACGATCCCGATGAAATTGAAAAATTTTGGGATTCAATTCTATCTGGTGACGGAAATATTGATATGAGTGAATGGGATTATTTGTCAGACGATGAATTTGCTGATATAAGCAAAACACTCATGTACAATAGCGATAATGGCTGCTGGTATACCTTTTATGTAAATTCTAATCCCAGTTCTTATTCATCAAACGGCAGGGAATACGTTATAAATGGAATTTCTTTACCAAACATCAATTGGAATCCTTTTGCTAGAGATGCAAGATGGTATCAACAAGCCTCAGGGCAAATTACCCCCACAAACGACCTATTTTATTTAATTACTGGAATAAAATTACTGTCCAATAAAAGATTTCTTCCAATATGGCAAGCTCCAAAAAAATCACCGCCATTAGGACAATATACGGTATATATTGCTACAGATGAAAATAAAAATGTTATTTATGTGGGTATGACAAATAATTTTCTTAGAAGACGAGCTGAACATGCTCATAGATTTGCTATCAAAAAATTCAAATCCAATTTAACCAAATATGATGCAAGAGCTTTAGAGCAGGCATTAATTGAGCATTACAAATTTCGAAGAGATGGAGGAACTTTACTTAACAAAATCAATAGCATCTCCCGTAAAAATCCTATATACGAAGATGCTATAAAAGTAGGAAATAGTTATATTAAAAATTTATAGTTTATGACAAAGAAAAAAATTGAAATCGGGGATATTTTTGAAGTCCCCACGGCAATAGGGAATGCATATATCCAATACATGGCCGAAGTAGACCAAACGACATTGATACGCTT
>NZ_JH815204.1:678899-680910 GCF_000296465.1 Barnesiella intestinihominis YIT 11860 | reverse complement strand
GTTTCGTTCCGTTGGGAATAGCTTTACGAAGAAAATACATTCGCAAAGTCGGCTTTTCCGAAGTCAAAAAGTTCAAAGTCCCTAAATATTTCAAAACAGTAGAAACGGTTTGCGGAGTGTTCAAAGGGTGGGTTATAGTCAATAACCATACTTTGGAGCGAAAACTAGTAAAAAAACCGACAAAAAAGCAACAGAAATATCCTCCTTATGGAATCTGGGGTATAGAATTTTTAATAGACCGTATTGAAAAAAACTGGAACCCGGAAACTTGGGAAGACGAATATACAGAACAAGAATCATAAACAGAAGATGAAAAAGGAGATAAAAGGAGAAAATGTTACAAATAAGAATCTTGTTACCATAAAAATAAAACAACGAAAAGAGCCTATCACTGGCCTTTACGTGAATCATGATAACAATTGGGTCGCTGTTTTGGAAAATACATATGACTATGTCCTCGATGGATATACATTCATCAATCGAGAGTGGATAGACCATTTTCACATCGAAACAGACAGAATAGCAGACTATATATTTTCCAACTCAAAATGGGAGCTCATAAATTCTACGCTTCTATTTCCTCCCGCTTTATTTGATAAAGATAAAGAGAAACTCGTTGAGATATGGCAACACAAAGCTCATAAATTTTGGCTTGGAGAAATAAAAAATATCAACGAACAATACATAACAATGAGGATTTTAAATAAACAAGCACAATGGGTTGAATATAAAAAATTTCCTTTACAGAAGATTCGCTTTTTTCGAGTGAACACTCGTTACTCGTGCGCTTATCAAAAATATATAACGACAGACTCCACAAAAATCCCCCGATTGGAAATCTGGGAAATCAAGGTTAATAACCACAATGAAATATATAAAGGTGTGGTCATTCAAGAAAATGAAGAATGGATTATTCTTCACCAAAGTCAGAGAGATTTTAATTTCGACGGATATTTATTTATCAATAAAAATTTCATTAAACAAAAAAATATAGTTTCAACAGATAGAATTTCGGCAAAAATCCTTTCTCTAAACTATTCACCGATGTGGAAATATGAAGGAAAGGGTATAGATTGTACAAATACCATGCACATTTTCAGTACCTTCATGGAGAAAAAAGAAAACATAGCGATAGGATTGGAATCGGACGATTATATCCTTGTCGGAAAAATTGCCAAGCTCAACCGAAAATCCATTGTTCTCAATAAAATAGATGAACAGACGAACTTTATACAATCACAAAGAATCCCTTTCTCCAAAATACGTCTTATCGAATATAAGAACAATTATCTCACCTCACTAAGTAAATATGAGAATCTTTTTGCCTCCATAGATTGATGATAAATTACTACGGAAAAAGCATTAAAATTACATGCTATTATTCCCATAACTCATAGAATAAAGGAAGATTAAAAGTAATGATTACATTCGACAATAAAAAAATTAGAATGGGATGCGATTTTTGGATCGATACCGAAGAAGATGCTCCCTCGGTCGTAACCCGCATGACCGGTATACAACCCTCGTGGGCTACAACAAAAGGCGAAATATTTAGGACGATACCTAATGAAATAATGCCAAGCAGGGAAATACCCGGAAAATTCTTTAAACAAAATCTGTGGAAATTATCCGGCACTACCTATTTTGAAAAAGACGACCATCTGATACCTTTCAAATCGATCGATATGCTCGAAATGATAGAGAAACAGAAAAGTTCTTTCCAAAAGATTTTTAGGAACTACAAATACAAATGCCTCCTTCATTTCTGTTATGTCAACCGGCATAAACTTCAATTCCGCATTCCACCGGAACTGTGGAGACGTATCGCACCGTACGGATTGTTGGTCGACTTCGACCTGTACCTACTCAGTAAAAGCAAAAAAAATAACATTAACCGAATCAAGGCCGGAACCGAAATGGGCTGTACGCTCTATATCGAGACCGGAAAGAATGACCCGGGTATCGTTACCGAGATGACCGGAATATCCCCCACCCGTATCAAACGGAAAGG